>NZ_JACJPU010000014.1:0-107155 GCF_014696235.1 Sphaerospermopsis sp. FACHB-1194
TAATTTAAAACAAGAAGCGGTCAGATTGATCGTGTTAGCCTGTGGACTAGATAGTGCCGACACTGCTAGGGTGAAACAGGAAGAAAAAGCCAACTTTTGTTAGCATTAGTTAGCTTTTTTGTATCGGAAAAATCCCCCAAACGATTTTAAGTTTTAATTTTGGTTTTCAGTCAAAAGTCAAAACTTTGATAATAACTTTCTTTTATAATAAAATTATGGGTTACTACATCTCCCCTCGGTTTCTGGATAAAATTGCTGTTCACATCACCAAAAACTTTTTAAATATTCCCGGTGTGCGAGTTCCCTTAATTTTAGGGATTCATGGAAAAAAAGGTGAAGGTAAATCTTTTCAATGTGAATTAGCATTTGAAAAAATGGGTATAGGTGTCACCCTCATTTCTGGAGGAGAATTAGAAAGTCCAGATGCAGGAGATCCAGCACGGTTAATTCGTTTGCGTTATCGAGAAACCGCAGAATTAGTTAAGGTGCGGGGTAAAATGTGCGTCTTAATGATTAATGATTTAGATGCAGGTGCAGGACGCTTTGACGAAGGTACTCAATACACAGTTAATACTCAGTTGGTAAATGCAACATTAATGAATATTGCAGATAATCCCACTGATGTACAATTACCAGGAAGTTATGATGCTAACCCTATTCGTCGTGTTCCCATTATTGTTACAGGAAATGATTTTTCTACTCTCTATGCACCATTAATTAGAGATGGAAGAATGGAGAAGTTTTACTGGGAACCCAACCGTGATGATAAGGTAGGAGTTGTGGGGGGAATTTTTGCGGAAGATGGACTTTCACAAAGAGAAATTGAACAGTTAGTAGATACTTTCTCTCATCAGTCTATTGACTTTTTTAGTGCTTTGCGTTCTCGCATTTATGATGAACAAATTCGTGATTTTATTCATCAAATAGGTTATGAAAAAATCTCAATGCGAGTGGTTAATAGTGTAGAACCACCACCAGAATTTAAGAAACCTGATTTTAGTTTATCCCATTTAATTGAATCTGGTAATTTAATGGTAGGTGAACAAAAACGGGTGGAAACTTCCCATTTAGTTGATGAATATAATCGTTTAAATCGGGGTAGACTTTATAAATCTCAAGCTGTTATTAAAGAAACACCTGTTAGTCAACCTGTAACTAATGGAAATGGAAATAATAGCATTACAAATAAAAGTCATTTAAGTTTAGAGACACAGGAACAAGTCCGGCAAATTTTATCCCAAGGTTATAAAATTGGTGTAGAACACGTTGATGAAAGACGTTTTCGCGCTGGTTCGTGGCAAAGTTGTGGTACTTTACAGATAGATGGTGAATCTGATGCGATTTCAACTTTAGAATCTTGTTTAGCTGAATATAGTGGTGAATATGTGCGGTTGGTAGGTGTTGATCCGAAAGCAAAACGTCGGGTGATGGAAACTATTATTCAGCGTCCAAGTGGGAAGGGGAGCAATTAGGAAAATATTGGATTTTAGTAGTAATTATTTATCTCTATTAGTGGGGTAAATAATTACATTTTTATATTAATTTTCTTTGGAAAAATTACACAGGTTTTAGAGCTTTTAAATGATGTTTATGAACAATTTGATACGAACAAATCTGGTTCGGATTGGGAATACTTTATAGGGATAAAATCTGATTTTGATAAACCAGATCAAATAGATAAATACATAAAGATGCTTGGTAATCTTACCTTGCTAGAAAAACCTATTAATGCTTCAATACAGGATAAACCTTTTCAAATTAAGAAAAATGCCTATCCAAAATCTAAGTTTTTAATTACTAAATCAATAGGAGAAAAAGTTAATATTGGTTCAAATACATCAATTGATCGTGCAGTCCAAGATTTAGAACCATTTGATAACTGGAACTCTGAGTCAATAGAAATGCGTCAAGATATTCTTGCTCAATTAGCCACAAAAATTTGAGATATTGATATAAATTCGTAGTGTAACAGTAATTTATGTCGTATTAATTGATAGAGCAACCAAATACAAATTTTAACAATCAGGTTTAATAATTTTGTTTTTTAGTTCAAACCAACCTACATAAATTTATGTTAAAATCCAAAAATTACAACTTGATGCCATATCAAATTTATGATCATTGCACAAGAATTAGAAACACAAGAAAACATCTCCCAAGATGTAATTTTTCCCCCTGGTGATTTATATAGTGATGAACCCCCCGTGGAAACAGAACTGCATCTCAGACAAATAATCCTACTTTTCCAATGTCTAGAATGGTTGTGGAAAGATAGAAATGATTTCTATGCTACTGGAAACATGAGCATTTACTATAGTCCTAACCAGAAAAAATCAGAATATTTTCGTGGTCCAGATTTCTTTGTGGTATTGGGAACTGAACGCAAAACCCGTAAAAGTTGGGTAGTGTGGGATGAAGATGGTAAATATCCTAATTTAATTGTCGAAATACTCTCACCCAGTACAGCAAATACAGATCGAGAATTTAAAAAAGAACTTTATCAAAATACATTCCGTACACCAGATTATTTTTGGTTTGATCCTTATACTTTAGAATTTGCAGGTTTTCATTTAGTAGATGGAGAATATCAACCTTTAATAGTAAATGAAAAAGGACATCTTTGGAGTCAACAGTTAGGTTTATATTTGGGTATTCATGATGGTTTATTGCGATATTTCACACCCGCAGGAATTTTAGTTCCTACACCTGAAGAAAGCGCGGAAGCAGAAGCAGAAGCACGAAAATTAGCGGATCAAAAAGCATCCCGTTTAGCTGACAAATTGCGAGAGTTAAATATTGATCCTGAGACTATTTAAGACTATTTAAAGTTTATCAATAATGGACAATTGACAAATTACCTCTCCCTTCAAATCAGAGAATGGAAAAATCAGCATTTTTGGCTTTTTCCCCTTGAAGGGGGAGGTTTTAAACCCTGAATGAAACACTTATCAATTATCAATTGTCAATTGTCAATTGATCACTTAAACACCCCAACCTAATGTTACAGGACGCTTTGCTAAAACTTGTGTATAAAGTTCTGCTAAGGAACTGATATTATCACTCAGGGTATAGCGTTCTAAAACTCGTTTTCTTGCTTTTTGCCCCAACATGGTTGTTAACTCTGGATGATCTTGGAATAGTGGTAAAAGGGTTTTGAGTTGCGATCGCACAGTTTTAGAATTAATTACTACCCCAGCACCTTTTTCCAATACCTCCCCATCTGCACCGACATCAGTCGCTAAACAAGCTAAACCACAGGACATTGCTTCTAACAAAGACAGGGATAAACCCTCTACCAAAGAAGGTAAAATAAATACATCTGCCCCCCGTAAAATTTCTATACGGCGTTCTTCATTAGCGACAAAACCTAACCAGATAATGCCATATTCTGAGCCATAAAATGGTTCTAAAGATGCTCTCAATAGACCATCACCCACTATTAAAAGCTTACTACCAGCAGCCATATCTGACTGTTTCCAAGCTCGTAATAGGGATTCTACATTTTTTTCCGGTGCAATACGGCCTTGGTAAACAAACAAACGTTCAGCATTAAATTCTTGTTTGATATGGGAAACCCCAGGGGAATATTTAACAGTATCAACACCATTAGGAATAACGGCGATTTTTTCTTCCCTAACTCCCATTTTTGCTAATAATTCTCGTTGAATTTGGGAAAATACGATCACCTTATCATAATTATCTAAAAAAGGTGCGTATAGCTGATAAGCTAAAAGTTGCGTACCAGAAATTAATTTTGCTCCTTTACCAGCAAAGGCAGTGTGAAAAGTAGCAATCAGGGGTAAATTTAATTCTTTGCAAATTTCTGGTAAAACAAAGTCCAGAGTGGATAAAGTCAAGGAAGCATGGACTATTTGTGGTTGTATTTCCCGCAATGCGTCTTTTAAAACCTTAGTGGCATTAAAAGCGGGAAGTGTGTAAACTTGGGACTTATAAATAAAAGGTAGGGGAACTTCTTTAAAATTTGGCCAGTTATCTGGTTCAGAGTCGTCTTGAGCAAAGTGAAGAAAACTTACATCATGTCCCCTATCTAATAATCCATTTGTAATTTCCCGACTATAGGTGACATTACCGCAAAAGGGTGATTTTTTTCCAATCCAGGCTATACGCATTCTTTAATTAGCTGTTGATAAAATCGGTTTGAAATGATTGGGGTTTTATACTTAGCTGTTTTTATCCCGTGATACTTGCTGCTTTTTGTGCATCAATAAATTAATGCCATATCTTTATTAAATATCCCAGCTATCAGCCAAGTCAAATAGCAAATTTATGGCTTTATTTGTGGTGTTTTTAAGTTGGGAATTAATCAACTTGATCGCCAATCAATTAGGATCAGGTTTCATTAATCCTCAGCAAGTATGTCCTGAATTTTCGCTGGATTAAGTTTAGCACGAAAACCAGTGATTTTATTAACTTTTTGATGATTGACTAACTGATAACTAGGTACGGGAATTATACCAGGTGAAGATACCTCCGAAAAAGACGATCACAGCCAAGGACAAAAAGACTGATTTTAAGCCAATGAAAGTTTCCGCTACACCTGCTAAAGCTAAAGGTAGAGTCAGGGCAATATTAACCACATTATTTTGCAGTCCAAACACTTTACCGCGCATTTCTGGGGGTGTTTCGGTTTGGATAGCGGTTTGCATGGGAATACCAACCAAAGCGCCAAACACACCTAATAAAGTTATGAAAAGCAGCACTAGCGATAGCTGGGTTGTGAAGAGTGAAAGACCAACTAAAGATGCAGCCATACCCAGACAACCCCAGAGGCTAAGTTGTCGATAGGAAAAACGTTGACCAAATTGGCCGAGAATTGTCGCGCCTCCTGCAATACCAACACCACCCGCTGCAAGTAAAAAACCGAATTGGGAAGCTTTTAAATTAGGGATAATTTCTGCCATGCGAACGGCGAGAACGGTTAAAGCTGCAAACACAGAAAATAAGATAATTAATTGTAAAAGAGCATTGCGGACGCGGTGATTTTCTTTGAGGTAACGTAAACCGTCCCGCAGGTCTTCAAAAACGTGAGGAAATTCTGTTTCTGGCGGGTGCGGTTTTTCGTTGGTTTTGAGGAGGAATAAAATCATGCCAGCGATCGCATAACAACCACCAACTAAAATTTCTTTACCTAGTCCCCCACTACCGCCAAATTTTGCCCAAATACTATCAGCTAAAACTAACACTGGTTCGCCCACAGCAAAACCAACAATTACCGATGCCATCATCGTTGTTGTGTACAGGGAATTAGCAGAAAGTAAATGTTTTTCTTCCACCACTAAAGGAATGGCTGCTTGTTCTGCTGGTGCGAAAAACTGTGTTAATGTGGAAACCAAAAAAGTCACCAGTAAGATCATTAAAAAACCCACTGGCAAAACTCCCACAGGCTGCCAATCATGGGTTAACCACAGTAAAAAAGGAATTGCTAAAACGAGGATACCGCGCCAAATATTTGATGCTACCAATACAGCTTTTTTTGACCAGCGATCCACAAACACACCAGCCACTGAACCAAACAAAACTGCGGGAATGGTAAAGATCATCATTAACGCTGACACCCAAGCACTGATACTTTGACCACCTTGTTGAAACTCACTGTTAATCAAAGCAATCATCAATACTAGATATACTTTATCAGCCAGTTGACAAAAAACTTGTCCTCCCCACAGTGCTAGGAAATTTGGGTTTTTTAATACAGGAAAAAATCCCTTTTCTTCCACATCACTTGATGCTGAATTTCTACCTGAACCAGAACCGTTTAATGGTAATGTTTCTGTTTCTAGGGGTGATGTTACTTGTAAACTTTTTTCCGTAGTATTAACCTTAGTATTAACCTTACCATTTTCACCATTACTTGTTCCTGAAATTGGTGAATCTATATCTGATGGTTGAGGTATATTCACATCAAGTTCTGATGTCAAATTTTTCTCATCAGCAACTTCTTTGAGAGACATTTCTGGACTATTAATTTTGCCAGAGTTGAGGGGTGAAACAGAACTTAAATGATTAGGTCTTGAAGATTCTGATACCCTATTCTTGTTGTTAGCTTGGCTAGGTGATAAAGGCTGAATTTTTCGATCCAAATCAGACGATTGCATCATGGTTAGCGGCAAAATAAGAATCTATCAATGTGGCAGAGCGAATAGGGCGACCCAGGTGATACTGGGTGTACTGGCGCAAAATTTGCTCAACAGATAACCAGCCATCATCTGCGGCTGCATCTATTTGCATTATCCCTGGTTGGGACAAATGTTGGAGCATTTCTAATTCTTTTGCACCCAAACGACGGGAAATTTTTGGTAGGTCTTGGTGATGGAAAAGGGTTTGATAACCCGCTTTGGGGGAATTATTGGCCGATGGAGAAATTTCTGCTTCCTGTTTTCTTTCTTCCTGTTTTTGCCGTTCCCTTTGTTTTCTTAACTGTTCCCACGCTTGTAAGCAAACTGTTCCCCCCGCAGCAATGCTAAAACCTGCTTGCCAGTTGGGGTTGGTCAGGTCTGGAGTTAGGGGACGCTGGGTTAAGCAACAAAATTGCACTTGTGGGGTTAATCCTGCTAAAGCTAGGAGGTGAAATACTCCATGCGCTAAATATGCTACTACATCTTGTCCTTGATTTTTTGGTAAAGCTTCTAAACGCTGGAGATGTTCGTTAAGTACCTCATAAAGTTCTTCTTGGGGATGTTCGCTTAAAGCTTGACACAGAACTATTTCCGCTAAATATTGACTAGCAGCTAATTTTCCCAAGTCTTTGGTTAGACCTGGGTAGGTTTTTATAGTTTCGGCTTGAGTAATTCTATTGAGAGTTGATGTAGCTGGTTGTGATAATCGCCCTTGAGAAATGAGCAGTTGATTAACTACAAACATTCCACTTCTCCCACCCAGACTGGAGTTATGTTTCCGTGAACCAGGAGCGATCGCCCGAATCAAACCAAATTCTTTGGTTAAAATTGTCACTATTTTATCTGACTCTCCTAATGCCTGGGTTTTCAGATTAATACCAGTTGCTTGATAAGTTCTACTCATTAGTTATTAGTCATTAGTTATTAGTCATTAGTTATTTTTACCCAGTCACCAGTCCCCAGTCTCCAGTCACCAGTCCCCAGTCACCAGTCCCCAGTCACCAGTCTCCAGTCACCAGTCCCCAGTCACCAGTCCCCAGTCACCAGTCCCCAGTCTCCAGTCACCAGTCACCAGTCCCCAGTCCCCAGTCCCTAATCACCAGTCACCTCTTCTTGGCGATCGCGCTGACGCAGTAAGTCTATACCGCGAGATGTTCCTAATCTGGTAGCACCAGCCATAATTAAATCTAAAGCGTCGTTATGGGTGCGAATCCCTCCTGATGCTTTAATTCCCACCCTGTCCCGTGCTATTTCTTTTAATAGGCGTACATCTGCTACAGTTGCTCCTCCATTCCAACCTGTACTGGTTTTTAAGAATGCAGCACCCGCATCCATAGCTAGTTCGGCTGCAAGTTTTTTTTCTGCATCCGTGAGTAAACTGGTTTCTAAAATTACCTTTACAGGTTTTCCAGTTTCTTCACAAATTGTAGCAATTTCCTGGTGTACTTCCTCGCTTTTACCTGCTTTCAACCAACCTAAGTTAATCACCAAATCTAACTCTGTTGCACCATTTTCCACAGCTTCTTGCGCTTCATATAACTTCACGGCTGAAGTCGTCAAACCAGTAGGAAAACCAATCACAGTACAAACTTGGGGGTTTTTGTTGTGCAGCAGTTGGGCAGCTTGTTTGACATAACAGGGATGGATACAAACCGATGCAAAATTAAATCTATATGCTTCTTCACACCATCTTTCAACCTGCTCTGGGGTAGTAGTTGGTAATAGCAGGGAGTGATCGATAAATGGCGCAATATCAATGTTGGGGGAGTCTGCTGCCATTGTTAAGTCTGCCAGTTAGGGATTATTAATCTTTATGAAAATTTAAGATGTTTCTTCTCTATTAAATCATATTTGGAGGAGTCAGGAGTCAGAAAACTTTTTAATATACAAAAAATCAAGTATACTTTGAGCTAATGCTTTCCCTGCTAAGTACGGAACACCATTACCCACGGTTTTAAACATATTCGTAAGTGACATATTTTCTGGAAGTGAAAAATTAGCGGGTAAAGATTGAATAGCTAAAGCTTCAGATACAGAAATACGTCGCACTTTGTAAGGATGTAAATGTACTTCATTATTTCCATAACAAGCTGTAGGAGAATAACGCCATCGGTGCAAACGTTTAAATGATTTTTTAGAATCATCTCCTTCAGCAATAGTTAAAAATTTAGTGATACCTGCTCGTGGGTGAAAATAATGTTTTGAATTAGGATGATTAAGCACATTATTTTTTATAAACCAATATTCAACAGTTAATTCTTGGGGAATATTATCAGGACAATAGGTGATAGAATTTTCTTTAAAAGGTTCGGTTTTATTCCAAGAATATGCAAACACTTGATTTTGAGGATATAAAATATATTCTTCCCAAGGAAAGGTAAAATCATCAATTTCCATACAATTGAGCAGATTATTTTTAAAACCTATTAAAATAATTCTATCTCTATCTTGAGGTACACCATATTCAATAGCATTAATTAAACGTTCTGTTAAAATATAACCAGATTGCTGTAATTTAATTTTCAAAGATTCATAAAATAAACGATGTTTTTTAGTTCTCCATAAACCCTTAACATTTTCAAACAAAAAGAAATCAGGTAAATTTTGACAAATCAACTCAATATAAGATTCCGATAATTTACCATTATCCCCCAAATGTCCTTTGTTTTTACCACCAATAGAAAAATCAGGACAAGGTGGACCACCAATAAAGCCAATTATATTATTTGATTTTCGGGAATCTTTGACTAATTCATTTAATTTTTGTGCCGCATTTCCTTGAGTTAATTTACTGACATCTGCTTCCTCACCCTCATGATATCCATATTCAGGAGATGGGAGTTTAAGAATTTCCCGTGAATAGCGATAAGCAGACATGAAATGGGGGAATATTTCGTTAATGTATGCGATTTTATAACCTGTATTGTCAAATCCTAAATCGAGGAAACCTGAACCGGAGAAGAAGGAAAATATGGTAGGTTTAATTTTCATAATAAACAAGGATGGAAAATTTTACTAATGTTGTCATATTGAACTACATTGTAAATCAAATTTGATGTATATAATATAATAATCTGCCAAGAAATGAATTAAGAGTCTCATAGCTCAAGTCTACTAAAGTAGACTAAAGATTGATTTTCAGTCCACTTTAGTGGACTTTGGCTATTAGCCTACGATTTCAATTGTAGGCGGGTTAGTTGCAAAATGCAAAATTTAACTCTTTGCGTCTTTGCGCCTTTGCGTGAGATTTTCTTATAAATCAATTAATAACTTAAAAAAGTGTAACCTCCTATAATCAATCATTCAGAAAAATTAGTGAACCCATATTGCAATGCTTCAAAACGTTTCACTATTTTATCAAAATTTTCATCCCATTCTTGAACATCTGGAGTTTTAGGTACACATTCGGAAATATATTTATCTTGAAATTCTAGTATTGTACTAACAATTTCCTTGACTTTATTAAAAGTTTCAATTTTAAATTTACTTTGAATATTTCTACCTATAAAAATAATAGCCGCTTCATCTACTTCAAATCTTCCTTATATAATTTCATCAATAAATTCATCATAAACTCGCTGTTCATCTTCTTCATTGGGAGACTTTAGCAGGACTGTAATAATATCTTTCAAATCTTTCTTTTCCTTTCTCTCATTCCAAGCAAGTAGTTTCAAAGCGATAAAAGCGTCAATATCAGCTACCCGAATTTCTACGTTGTCAATTACTATAATCTCTGTATTTGCAAAAGCTTCTTCTAAACCTAAAATACTCATTTGATTACCATCAGGCCAGTTAATTTCCTGCTTTGGTTTACTGATATTACCAAAAGGAATAACATCAACTTCTAGTCCAGTTTCAATATGAATAAACTTATGAGTGACGCTGGTTATCTTAAATAGAGGATTATTTCCAGTTGTCATTTTGGTTATTAACAGCTTATATTTATCCCAATTATCTAATTTTACTGCCACATCCCAATCTTTAGTTGCACGACCTTGAACTTTATATTGACTATCAAATATTAATATTCTTGCTTGAGCGCCTATCAATAACATAGGAACTTCTAAAGAATCAATGATAGATTTAAAATCAGTGAGGAATTTTTTAGTTTCTGAGTCAATTTGAGTATATAAGTTTTTCATCTTTATACCATTTCTGCAATTTCTTGTCTGACAATAATATATTTTTCATACAAACGTTTAGCTGTTTCTTTGAGTCTTGTATCTGGATTTAAAGACAATTCTGCATGAATAAGTAACGGATCTACTACAGGTTCAGATGAGTTATATTTAGGTTGATTTTTATTACCAAATTGCTTCAAAATGATAATATTCCCCTTGGGATCTGGTTTGAGACGCAACATGGTTGTGATCACACGATAATTGTATTCTTCAGGAATATGAATAGTCATGCTGATAGGTTTTAAATACCCTGTGAGTATTGCAGCACCTAATTCTCCTCCAATTATAATTTTTTCATCTTCTGCTATTGCTAATATTCGTTGTGATATGCTATGAAAATCTACATTTATATTTTCTCTAGGGGTAAATGTTCCTATCAAAAGTTCTGGACGTAAATTTTCTATATACCCCATTTCCCATCTTTCTAATAGCTTTGTGTAATTTTCAATCCGATATGTTCCACTGCGTTGACGCTGTAAATAATTCAGTTGATACAAAGTTTCGAGACTGCGTTTTACTGTTTTAGTATCAACTCCCGCAGCATTCGCTATCAGTTCTAAAAGACTGAGTTTAACAGTCGTAGAATCAACAACTGCAACGTTTACTATTTGTTCTAAATTATGATATTGTAAAATACTTGGATCTTGAAGTAAAGCATAAGCAACTTTTAGGGCGCTGGTAGTAATTTTAGGAGCAGATAGTAATTTTTTGCTCTGTTGTGAACTACTTCTAACTAAAATATATAAGGACGAATTATTAAGGTAAATATTACCTATCGTGTCAATAAATTCTATATTGTTTTCTAGTAATGACTCTACAACAGCATCAGAAAGTGTGTCTGTAATTAGCAATGTTCTCTTATCACTGCTCAGTTTTTGCTTCAGATGATTGATATAATTAATATTTGCATCAACTGTATCTAAAGTGATGGATGCTTTAATTTCAACTAAATATTTAACTTGGTTATGAGGCGTATATATTGTTAACAACCCATCCGCTAGAGTGTTTTCTAAAAAAGGTTCTATAGTTGTTGTTGTCTCTATCTGAGGTAGTTCTTCCAGCTTTTGTATACATTTTTGTAACCAAGGATGTTTAGGCTGCATAGTATGTTACAACTATAGATTAATTAAAATGTTTTATAATCTCAATTATAACAAACAGGTGTAAAAAATGTTTAAACTCCAAAGAATATTCATGACCTTGATATTAATCGCACTACAACTGATATACCCGATCGCTAATTTATTTACCCAGATCAAATATTTTTTCCAAAAACGTGCAGCATTGAAAAAACATCAAGAAATTATCACTTGGGTAAAGACTCAAAACCTCCCCTTAGACACCAGCGCAGATTTTAAATTACCTACTCGTTTACTTGGTATTACTCATAATGACTTAGTTCAAGTGCTGCATTCTGCTGATGATAAATACTATGTAGCAATCATAATTAATCATAGCTTAAATATCATAGGTACAACATACACAGCTAGAGGTTTATTTGTTTGTGATTCACCTTTAAACAACAAATACTTAACCAAAATTCCTGGTGTTTGTCACAGGATCAATATTTTAGGAGAATATCAAAAACCTTATCCAATCGCTTGGGCGTTTACTAATCTTGAGGTTGAACACAAATATAATGATTATTTATTTGCCGTTTATCGTCAGCTTTAACTAATTTAAGTAATTTGTGAATTGATAAATCAGGTATTTAGGAGAGTTTAACCAAAAAATATAATTACTTGATAGGTACAAAAAAATCATACCTATTAAGTATTATTTTCAATCATTAATTTGCTTTTTCAGCTAATGCTTCTAAATGAAAAGCAAGGTTATTGAGTGCAAATTGAATTTCCATACTGTAAGCTAAACTTTTCCATCTGGGGGTGGTTGCATGATCTAATGCTGTTGTGTCTAGGTATCTTGCAAAAACAACAAGTTTTTCTGAGTCTGTTTTTGCTGTAGCTAAATTATCCAAAAATTCTTGAGGTGTCATAAATTTACCAATAGTTTCAACATCTGAGAAAATCACAGACATTATCATAAACCCTACCACAAAATAAATCTGTTCAAAATCGCATGAAATTTGAGTGATTTAAAAAATATTTTGACTTCTGACTTCTGACTGCTAAATTCTGACAATAAAACCCGCTTTTTATTTGGGAATAACTCCACTGCAAGCGGGTTTGTAATTTCTGTGTACAAAATTATCCCAATACTTCAACTGGTTTTGTTTCTGGTAATAACCGTTTCACACCTTGTTTAACAAATGCTTCCAAAACAGCAATTTTTTGATTTTGCTGGAATACATTTTGCAAAACTTGGCGTAATTTTTCCAGGTTTAAACCAGTTCCTGTTTCTAATGCTATTTCTTGCTGTTCAAAATATTCAACCAAACTTAAACCAGCAATTTTGGTTAAATAAGCAGCACTCACACCTTCAACTACTCCCCCTGCAACGAAGGTGACAGCATTAGTTTTGAGAATACCTGTTACTGCTCTAGTAGATAATTCTACTAATCCTAATTTCAACATTAAGCTTCCCATAGTGACCGCTACTTGTTGCGCCTGTTCTAAGGAAATTTTTTGTTGATAAATATTACCTAAATCCATTACCATTTGTGCATTAATAGCCGCAGTTGCTAATATATCCAAAGCGGGAATTGGGTTGGCAAAAGCAGCAGCAGCAGCTATCCACTGATTTTGTTCTATGATGGGTGTTGAGCGATCGCGTCTGATGCTATTTAAACAATTTTTCGCTTCCGCTTTGAGTAACAGCACTTTCCGCATTGTTGTTGTACAAACTAGCTGCTGTTTTTGTTGTGTTAAAACTTCAACTAATTTTTCTGTTAATTCTTGAATGTTTGGTGTTGGTTTTTCCATCCATTCTTGTACAGAACCATCAGCTTCATGTTTTCTCACTTTTACAGGTAAAGGTGAAGCGGAAGTTGCAACTACATTACCAGAAACTCTTTGTTTCAAGGATTGCAAAATTGTAGCGCGTTCATCTACTATATACTGATCTTGTTTATTAAAAACCAGCAATACTGATTGTTTTACAGCTTTTAATTGTTGCCAAACTTGAAATTCTGAATCTGTTAAATCTCCATTGGTAAGAAATAAAACAAAATCAGATTTTTGCAGTTCTGATAATGTAACCGCATCAGAATTTTCATTCATTCCTGTAAATAAAGGTGCTGTTTCTACAAAATGTAGAGAGTTTGTAGATAAAGTTTCTACATTTTTGAGAGTTTGAATAATTGTACTTTTACCTACAGACTTACCACCTGTAACAGCAATTTGAATTTCTCGTCTATCCAACTCTAAAAGTAATTGTTCCAGTTGTTCACGTAAAGTTGTTAAGCTGGCATGGTTGACTGCTTCTTGTGCGAGTTGGTTGATGATAGCTTGGGTTTTATTGACTGCATTTTCTACAGATGACCTATCTATAACCATATTATCTAGCTGTTCACCAATCTGGGGGCGATTTTTCTGCAACAACCACAAACCCCCACCAACGACTAAAGCACTCAACAGACCAAACTCTCCTACCTGTACTATTGAATCATGCCAGGTGTCTAACATCCACAGGGAAACGGACAAACCCAGTCCTCCCACTAATATTGGTTTATGTAACTTCACAATTCTGATTCTCCGCACTTTTGATGGTTGTATCTCCAGAATATATCAAAACCGGCTGATTCAAGTTAGACAAATGAACAAATTTAACTATAAAATACAATTAAGGATTGTCTGAATCAATATTCTCTTACTTATAGTTTGAGGTGAATACAGATGACACAGGAATTAATTGACCTCAGAAATAGCATTTTAGCAGGACGTTACACAGATGCTCTGGCAATTGTTGATGAATTAGAGGGAATGAGTAAAAAGGCTATTTTGCGGCAGATTAAATCCTTTTTAAAGATTCTGCTCATACATTTAATTAAGAATCAAATAGAACAGAAATTAACCAATTCTTGGGCTGCTTCTATTCGTAATGCTATCTTGGAAATTCAAGAGGTGAATTTGAAAGATAATCAAAAATCTCATTATATCAATGAAGATGAATGGCAAACTTATTTAGAAGATGAACTTACACCAGCAATAGCAGATGCTAGTTTAGAGGTTTTGCATGGTACTTTAAAACGAAAACAAATTTCCCAAATGTTAAATAAATCCCAATTAATATTAAATGCAACTGAGTTATTAGGAATGACATATAACTATACAAATAGAGAATTACCTGATGTTATAGATGATTATTTTGCTCAATTACCAGGGGGTGAAGATTGGCTTAATAGCTAGAATTATCCAAAGTAGTAAAATATTATCAATTCAAAACAGGCAAGATGCCTGTTCCACAAAAAAATTAATCTGACTTTTTCCCTAGTTGACGTTGCAATTGTTTGAAAGTTTGATATATCTCTGGAAGACGGCTATAAATAGCAGATACTTTCAGGTATAATTTGTGTGGTACTGCAGGAGTACCAGAGACGATTTCTCCTGGTGCAACATTGTTATGAATACCTGTTTGAGCAGAGGCGATCGCCCCATCTCCAATTGTTACTTGGTTTGCTATTCCGCTTTGTCCTGCTAAAATGACTCTGTTTCCTACTTTTACACCTCCGGCCATCCCAGCTTGTCCAGCAATAGCACAACCTGATCCAATTTGGCAACCGTGAGCAATTTGTACTAAGTTGTCAATTTTAGTATTTTTACCAATGCGGGTTTCACCAACTGCGGGACGATCAACTGCACTGTTACAACCTATTTCTACCCCATCTTCTAAAACTGTATAACCAGATTGTTCCATTTTTAACCAACCTGTGCGAGTGGGAACAAAACCAAAACCTTCTGCACCGATGACAGCACCGCTATGAATTACGCAGTCTGCACCGATTTGGGTACGTTCATGGATGGTACAGTTAGCGTGTAAGGTGGTGCGATCGCCAATTTTTACATCAGGATAAATCACGACGTTGGGGTGAATAATTACACCATTACCAATTTCTGCACCTGGAGAAATGACAACATGAGCGCCAATATAAACATTATTACCGATTTTGGCGGTGGGGTCAATAACGGCACTGGGATGAATTTCTGGGGTAGGTTGATAGGGTTGGTAAAAAAGAGCGATCGCTTGAGCAAATAATAACCGGGGTTCGGGAGTTGCTAACCAAGCAATACCCCTTTCTGTAGCTTGAGTGTGTAATTTTTCATCCAGAGGTAAAATTAAAGCACTGGCAACAGTAGAATTAACTAAAGATGCAAATTTTCCCCCTTCCACATAGGTGATAGTACCGCTTGTAGCTTCATCTATAGCTGCAACTCCGGTAATTTCTGGGTTGAGTTCTGGGTTCAGGGTGAGACTGTGAGCTTGAATATTGTCACTTAATTTACTAACAATTTCGCTGAATAACATGATTTAATTTTGAGCATCTGAGGTTTCTGACAATGATCATGCCTTAATCTGATCTTTTTTGGTGACAGTTAGGAATTACTCGTTTGAGTCATTGACTTTCCAGCTAAATATGCGGTTGTCCAAGCACTTTGGAAGTTAAAACCACCAGTTATACCATCAATATCCAATATTTCCCCAGCAAAGTATAAACCCGGAACTAGCTTACTTTCCATTGTTTTAAAGTTAACCTCCTTGATGTTGACACCCCCACAGGTGACAAATTCTTCTTTGAAAACTCCTTTACCATTAATTAAGTATTCTCCCTGAGATATTTCTTGAACTAACTGATTTAAGGTTTTGTTAGATATTTCTGCCCAACGGTCTTCAGTAGTAATACTTATACGGCTAATTAGATATTGCCACAGTCGATGGGGTAAGTCAACACCACGATGGAGGGCGATCGCTTTTTTGCCCCATTCCTGTTTTACCGCTAAAAGCCTTTGTCTCACTTCCTCTTGTGGCAAGTTGGGCAACCAATTAATGTATAATTTGCATTGATAGCGATTTTCATGCAGTATTCTTGCACCCCAAGCGGAAAGTTTCAGTACTGCAGGTCCACTGATACCCCAATGAGTGATTAACAAAGGTCCTGTTTGTTGTAAAGGTTTTTTATCTGCAATTGATAAACGCAGATTAACAGGATTAACGCTAATTCCTGCCAATGTTCGTAATTTTGGATCAGCAATGTTAAAAGTAAATAAAGAGGGAACAGGGGTTTCGATGTGATGACCTAACTCTCTAGCGATTTTATAACCTATTAAACTGCTACCAGTAGCTAAAATTATGCGATCGCAATATTTCGTTTCTCCCGACTTGAAAATAACTTCAAAACCCTCGTTTTTTCGGTTCACAGAAATTACAGGAGTACCAATACTCAGTTCTAGCCCAGCATTAAAAGCACCTTTAATCAAACATTCTACAATAGTTTCCGAACGATCTGTAATGGGAAACATCCGCCCATCAGCTTCAGTTTTCAAATTTACACCATGAGCCGCAAACCAAGCTACGGTGTCAAGAGGTTGGAAACGAGTAAAAGCACCCCGCAAAGCTTTACCACCTCTGGGGTAATTTTGCACCAACTCTTCAGGAGTAAAACAAGCATGAGTAACGTTACAGCGTCCCCCACCAGAAATGAGAACTTTTGCCAGTGGTTTACGACTGGCTTCAATTAAAGTAACTTGGGCTTGGGGGTTAGCTTCAGCACAGGCGATCGCACCAAAAAAACCCGCCGCCCCACCACCAATAACTACAATTTGCAAGGGTGACAACTTTAAAAATCTTTCAATAATCTTACTTTACTCTTCAAAAAGTGTAAAATCCTCTTTTGCAGCACCGCAAACAGGACAAACCCAGTCTTCTGGGATATCTTCAAAAACTGTTCCTGGTTCTATACCACCATCAGGATCACCTACCTCTGGATCATAGATATAGCCGCAGACCGTACATATATATTTTTTCATGGTTGTGCGCCCTAATAACTAATTATTTCAGCTTTCCACTATTCCATAGTATTCCATATATAGGACTCCTATTTGATTTTTGAACAGAACTCCGTACATACTGCCTTCTTTCCTGTTCCCTGTTTCCTGTTCCCTGTTCCCTGTTCCCCACATCTACGAAAAATTCATGAATCAAATCGGATCACTATATTTATCACTATATTTATATTTTGATAAGCTGTTGTGCATTTAATTTGTATAAGTGGAACAGGCATCTTGCCTGTTAAACAAGAGTTCAGAATATTAGGATTATACAATTTAGCTGTGTAACAGCTTATCAATCTATATTTACTTGCTTATTGCTGAGGACGGATCTTAAAAACGCCATAATCTGCGTTGAAAATAACTGAAAATGCCTAACCCCAACGCCCCAAACAACAATAGCCAAATCACACCACCAGGAATAAAAGTGAGAATACCCAAGCCTCTGAGTATCCATAAGGCTATTCCCATACCAAGAAGGATACCCAAGATTTGAGTTAATTTGCGATTTAATGAAGATTGATTCACTGGATTTTTCTGGCAATTTCAGCAAAAGTTACATTTTCTATTAAAATTATATCACGTTTGCTTGTTGCAGGTTCATATCTCTTTGGGTAGGAAATAGAGAATGGGAAAGAGAGAAAAAATGATACTGTAAGTCATTTCTGCCAAACAGGTAGATTTAAATACAGGGTGCAAGAGTTTGTAGATAGAATCAACTTCCATCAAATTATATCCAGAAAATCAATAAAATGAACTGTAATTAAAAATGAGTAGGTTTAAATCCTGAAATTTCTTGGTTGAAACTTTCAAACTCTGGTTTTTTAGAAGATTTAAATGTTTGATTCAGTTTTTGGTTAATAAATATTGTTTGAGGGGTAGAGAAAAACACTATGTCTGTATCTGATATCTCATCAACTATTCAAGGTTCTAAAGGGTTAGATATGTTGTGGAGTCCAGACAAACAAAAGTCACTGATCCAAGGTGAAATTTTGCTACAAACGCGATCGCATACTCTCTGGGGTGGTGCTGTCACAGCTTGGATGTACTTACCCTTAGTTCGGTCCAACGTTTGGCAGCAGATTACAGATTATCCCCGTTGGGTGCAATATTTCCCTGACATCACCAAAAGCGAGATCATAACCAAGGGTGATGTCAAGCGCCTATATCAAACAGCACAGAAAGCATTTTTATTTTTCACTGCCCAAGTAGAAATTTATCTCAGCGTTGTTGAAGTCTTAGGACAGCAAATACAATTTCGCATGGAAAAAGGGACATTTGAAGATTTCCATGCCAACTTAGAACTTAAAGACATGGGAAATGGAACTTTGTTAGCCTATACAGTGCAAGCAACACCGAATATTCCCATCCCCTCAATTTTTATTCAACAAGCAATGAACTTGGAATTACCAGAAAATATGCGTAAAATGCGACAAGTGCTGATTTTAAGTCAATAACAGTAATGTCTACAGGCAAAAGCTATTTTGGAATTTTGGTTATTGGGGACTGGTGACTAGGGACTGGGGCAGAAACTGGGGAGCAGAGGAAATTATTTGTATTTTCCCAATCACCAATCACCTATTTACGACTTACTGTTACAGGTTCAGTTGCAAACCAAAAGTCCTGTAATTCTTCTTCGGTAAAAATATAGCCAAAAGTAGCAGCGAAATTAACTATTTTTTTTGTATCCCAGTGAGAATTATCAAAAACTCCGGGTTGACGGCAATTTTTATAATACAGATCATAAACACCGGGATCTGAACTTAACATTTCATAAAAACTTTCAACTTGTTCTAAAGACACAGATCACACTCCTAGTTTATGGTTTATTTTGATGATTTATAACTCAAAACCCCAACTTTTTAAAAAGTCGGGGATATTATTCCTAGCCTTTAAAAGTTTTTAAAAACTAGGTTTTTCAATTTTTCTCCACAGTTAAATTATAGCCGTACACAGAGTAGTTAGGACATCAATTAATCATAAAACTCTGATTAAAAAAGGGTTTTACTCCTGACTTAATTACTAAACACTTCCACTGGTAAACGACTAAAAGCTAGACGTTCATTTTGCACATCAACAAAAATTGTATCACCGTCATTAAATTCACCCCGCAAAATAGCTTTAGCAATTTGGGTTTCTAACTCTCTTTGAATGGCACGTTTTAATGGTCTCGCACCAAATACAGGATCATAACCAACTTCTGCTAAAAAGTCTAGTGCAGATGCAGCAAGTCGCAGGGACATTTTTTTATCAGTTAATCTTTGTCTGAGTCTATCTACTTGTAGTTGCACAATTTCTCGCAGTTCTGATTTTTGTAAACCGTGGAAGATGATAATTTCATCAATGCGGTTCAAGAACTCAGGACGGAAACTATTCCGCATTGTTTCCATCACTCGATGACGCATTTCATCATACCTTGAATCATCCCCAGCAACATCCAGAATATATTGAGAACCGATGTTACTAGTCATGATGATAATGGTATTCTTGAAGTCTACCGTTCTTCCTTGGGAGTCAGTGACACGACCATCATCTAAAATTTGCAGGAAAATGTTAAATACATCCGGGTGCGCTTTTTCAATTTCGTCGAATAAAATTACTGCGTAAGGACGACGACGAATAGCTTCTGTTAATTGTCCACCTTCTTCATAACCAACATAACCTGGAGGCGCACCAATTAACCGAGAAACTGCGTGTTTCTCCATGTATTCTGACATATCAATTCTGACTAAAGCTTCTTCTGTGTCAAACATATAAGCAGCTAAAGCTTTAGCTAATTCTGTTTTACCAACTCCCGTAGGTCCAAGGAAAATAAAACTAGCAATGGGGCGGTTAGGATCAGCAAGTCCAGCGCGAGAACGTTGAATGGCATCAGCTACCGCAGTCACAGCTTCACTTTGTCCCACTACTCGCTGATGTAGTTCATCTTCTAAATGCAGTAATTTTTCTTTTTCTGATTCCACTAATTTACTAATAGGAATGCCTGTCCATTTAGAAATGATTTCAGCAATGTCCGCTTCGGTGACTTCTTCCCGTAATAGAGATTTTCCTGTTCCTTGGGCGTTAGCAAGTTCCCTTTCTACGGTTTCTAATTGTCGATGTAATTCTGTGAGTTTACCATATTTCAACTCAGCAGCGCGGTTAAGATCATAGTTTCTTTCTGCTTGTTGAATTTCTAAGTTAACTCGATCAATTTCTTCTTTGATAGATTGAATTTTGGTGATAATATCTTTTTCAGATTGCCATTGGGCGCTGAGTGCGCGTTGTTCTTCTTTAAAGTCGGCAAGTTCTTTTTCTAGTCTTTCCAAACGTTCGCGGGAAGCTAAATCACTTTCTTTTTGTAAGGACAGTTTCTCCATTTCTAATTGGAGAATTTTCCGATCAATTTCGTCTAGCTCTTCTGGTTTGGATGTAATTTCCATTTTCAGTCTAGCAGCAGCTTCATCTACCAAGTCAATAGCTTTATCTGGCAGGAAGCGATCGCTAATATATCTACTCGATAAAGTCGCAGCAGCAACTAAAGAACTATCGGAAATTTTTACCCCGTGATGCACTTCATACCGTTCCTTTAAACCCCGCAAAATAGAAATCGTATCTTGTACATCTGGTTGGTCTACATAAACTTGTTGGAAACGTCTTTCTAAAGCAGCATCTTTTTCTATATATTTACGATATTCATCTAAAGTTGTCGCCCCAATACAACGCAGTTCACCCCGTGCTAACATGGGTTTTAATAAGTTACCTGCATCCATCGCCCCTTGGGTTGCACCTGCACCGACAACGGTATGAATTTCATCTATAAATAATACAATATTTCCACCAGATTCGGTAACTTCTTTTAATACGGCTTTGAGTCTTTCTTCAAATTCTCCTCTAAATTTTGCACCAGCAATTAACGCTCCCATATCTAAAGCAATTAATTTTCTATCTTTCAAAGATTGGGGAACGTCACCCGCAACTATTCGCTGTGCTAAACCTTCCGCAATGGCGGTTTTTCCAACTCCAGGTTCACCAATTAATACAGGGTTGTTTTTGGTTCTGCGGGACAGAATTTGAATGGTTCTTCTAATTTCATCATCCCGACCAATTACCGGATCTAATTTTCCTTGACGTGCTGCTTCTGTTAAGTCACGTCCGTATTTTTCTAAAGATTGATATTTTCCTTCTGGACTTTGATCTGTCACTTTCTGACTCCCACGAATTTGTTTAATAGTATTCTTTAATTTGCCTTCGTCTAAACCAATTTCTTGCAGTAGACTTTTACCAAATCTGTCATCTTTAGCATATCCTAATAATATATGTTCAACGGAAATATATTCATCTTTAAATTCTTGGCGATATTTTTCCGATCTGTCTAATAATGTATCTAAACTTTTACCCAAATATACAGATGTGCTACTTCCTGATACTTTGGGTTGACGGGAAATAAATTGTTCTGTGTAATCTCTGATTTTTGGGATGTTTGCACCGGCTTTCGTGACAATAGCGTTAGCAAGTCCATCCTGCTCCAGCAGTGCTTTCATTAAATGTTCGCTTTCTAGTTGCTGTTGTTGGTACTGTTTAGCTATTTCGGGAGTTTGCGCGATCGCTTCCCAGGCTTTTTCTGTAAATTGGTTCGGATTAGTCGGTTGCATAGTTTTTTTGATATTTGACTTTCATATCGTCATTGTAAAAATACCCTAGCCTTTTTCTGGATCGGTCTTCCCATCCTCATTATGTAGTATTATCCCAAGTTATCAGTTATTTAGTTTAAGCCGATCATGAGTAATTGATAATTAATTATTTACTGTCACCTGTCAACTGTCACCTCAACAATATATAAGTTTTTTAAATCTCTGATCTAGAAAAAAAGTGTGCGATGTGGTTTATTGAGAATTAGCCCCATTTATTCTCAATAATCTTGAGAATCACTATCAATTATCAACGAGTTTCCGTCGTTTCAGGATTGATATTGACACACAAGATTTTTGTGGTATGATATATGTACAATCCAAGGGTAAATTATAAGTATAAGTTAAAAAATAAGTAAAACCTTGGTGAAAGTTTTTCTTTTTTGTCTAATTTTGCTTAATGCTTTTTGTTGCACGCAGAGGCGCAGAGTCGCAGAGAAAAGAGTCTATAAACATGATGTTTGGGTGTTCGAGAAATTATATTAATTTTTACCAATCACCAATCACCAATCACCAATCACCAATCACCAATCACCAATCACCAATCACCAATCACCAATCACCAATCACCAATCACCAATCACCAATCACCAATCACCAATCACCAATGCCCAAAAAACAAAAGTTTCCTCATTTACTGGGTTCTAAGTGGACAGCACAGCAAAAAGTTGATGGTTGGCGACATTTTCAAGTTGTTAACCGTAAAAATCAGGGTAAGTGGGTCTATGCGGAAATGGTAGCTGCTTGTGACCCTAATGTGCGTTTTTGGATCAATGCCAAATTATTACAGGATAACTCTCAATGGCACGCCGGCTGGCAATCTTTACAGGAAATTAATGATCTGGAAAAAATTAATAACATTACATGATCATACATAAAATTTAACTATTTCATGATTTGATTAACTTTTCTCAGATATTTGAATATTTAATATTAATTAACAACAATGATCGCAGATACTCAGAGATCAAAGATAGATGCAGATTACTTTTGTGTTCCTCCAGTCCCAAAAACCCTAAATTTATATCCTCTCTCAAATCTCAAGTCTATTCTCCTGGTATGCACTGACGATAGTTATGCTCATCAGCAATAACATCTTATTTGCTGCTTAATAAACTTGGGCAATGATTGAATAATTATATGGAAACCATTAATAAAATACTATTTTAGCTAATTTGTCTTTTGTAACTATTTTTATATAAAAAATTTAAAAATATCAATAAATCAATTTTTTAAGATTTTTTAGAGATTTTAGAGTTTATTTTAGCCTTAATTATCAAAATATCTTTGTAATAAATCAATTATCTTTGATTTGATGATTTTTAGACCCTTTGCTTTTCTAGGAATTTGCACAATAATGGCACTCACAGACCTCACACATCTCCATAACTGGTTGAGTGCTGGGTAAAGGTACAAGCTAAGAAAAGAAACTATTAGAGGTAAAGAAAAATGAAATTAGCAGTGTATGGAAAAGGCGGTATCGGTAAATCTACAACCAGCTGTAATATATCCGTAGCCCTAGCTAAACGGGGTAAAAAAGTGCTGCAAATTGGTTGTGACCCTAAACACGACAGTACCTTTACCCTGACCGGGTTTTTGATTCCTACTATCATCGACACCCTACAAGAGAAAGACTATCACTACGAAGATGTTTGGCCAGAGGATGTGATCTATAAAGGTTATGGTGGAGTTGATTGTGTCGAAGCTGGAGGACCCCCAGCCGGTGCGGGGTGTGGTGGTTATGTGGTAGGTGAAACAGTCAAACTCTTAAAAGAACTTAACGCTTTTGATGAATATGACGTAATTTTATTTGACGTTCTCGGTGATGTGGTTTGTGGTGGTTTTGCAGCACCTTTGAACTATGCCGACTACTGTATGATCGTTACAGACAACGGTTTTGATGCCTTATTTGCTGCTAACCGCATCGCTGCTTCCGTCCGTGAAAAAGCCAGAACTCACCCCCTGAGACTAGCGGGGTTAATCGGTAATCGTACTGCTAAACGTGACTTAATTGAAAAATACGTAGAAGCCGTACCAATGCCAGTTTTAGAAGTATTGCCTTTAATAGAAGATATCCGTGTTTCCCGCGTTAAAGGAAAAACGCTGTTTGAGATGGCTGAGTCAGATCCTTCCCTGAGATACGTTTGCGACTATTATTTAAGTATAGCTGATCAGATATTAGCGCGTCCTGAAGGTGTCGTTCCGAACGATGCCCCTGATCGTGAACTTTTTTCACTTTTGTCAGATTTTTATTTAAATCCGAGTAAACCACAGGTAACAAATCCGGAAGAGGAATTAGACTTGATGATTGTATAAAACAATTTACCTCTTCAGGATGGGGGAGATTATGGCCTTCTTTGATAGTTTTACGGATTCAATCAAACAAAAGTGGTTACAGTTCTTTCAAGTCAACCGTGACTGGATTACCTTGCAAATGGCAGTGGAATCGGTTTATACCCCCGATGGCGGGAAGCGTCCTTCCTCTTACCTCATTCTGGGAGTAGTAAATGCCCTAGAACCTAAATTAGCCCAGTTGATGTTTCCTTTTGCCAAATTAAATCCTGATGCTGATACTCTAATTGACGTGCTAGGGCTGCATTTTGATCCAGATATTGTCCTTGGTAATCGGTTGAGTCCTACCCAAGAAGCAAAAATTTATTCTCATGCTTCCCAAGAGGTTACAGAAAACATTTCTGAAGATCAACCATCAGCAGTCGATGATTTCAGCGTTGTTGAGGAAAAAAACTCTGTTCAAGAGTTCACAATGGATGTCAGGGAACATCAATGGCAAGAGGAAGATTCACTGGCAAGTAAAGATGCGTTTGATTCAATTTCTTTATCTGAAGAAAACATCACGGATGAGTTTAAATCAGCACCTGATTTAGAAACAGAAAAAGACTTTAGCGGGATGTCTTTTGAGACTGTCAATTTAACAGCAGATAACGAACATCAAGCTATAGATGATTTCAATCTATCCGATGAAAATGGATTGGATGATTTAAATCAACCAGATGAAAGTGAATTTCGTGATGTGATTTCTGATGTTTGGGGAGATGATTCATCTCTTCTGGAAGAGGGTGAAGAAAATAATAACCTTTTAGGTGAAGAATTACCTTCTGAGGTTTTTGATGAGTCAGAAATGGCTCGTCTCTTCCCCAACAATATAAATCAGTGAATAGGGGACTGGGGACTGGGGAAGAAAATTTTAGATTTTAGATTTTAGATTGGAGATAACAAAAACAATCCAAAATCCAAAATCCAAAATAAAAAACTCCTGTCACCTGACTCCTGACTTGTAAGCATTAAAAATTAAGGGGAGAAGATTACAATGACTATCGCTACAGAAAATACCGCTTTAAATTTTGAATGTGAAACTGGTAATTATCATACTTTTTGTCCTATTAGTTGTGTGGCTTGGTTATATCAAAAAATTGAAGATAGTTTCTTTTTAGTTATTGGTACAAAAACCTGCGGTTATTTTCTACAAAATGCGATGGGGGTGATGATTTTTGCTGAACCCCGTTATGCAATGGCTGAGTTAGAAGAAGGTGATATTTCGGCTCAGTTAAATGATTATCAAGAATTGAAAAGATTGTGTGAGCAAATTAAACGCGATCGCAATCCTAGTGTTATCGTTTGGATTGGTACTTGTACCACGGAAATTATTAAAATGGACTTGGAAGGTTTAGCCCCCAAGTTAGAAGCGGAAATTGGTATTCCTATTGTTGTCGCTCGTGCTAATGGTTTAGATTATGCTTTTACTCAGGGAGAAGATACGGTTTTAGCTGCAATGGCTAACCGTTGTCCTGATCAAGCACCAGTTTCAGAAACAGAAAAAAATGAACGAAATGCAATTCAAAAGTTATTACATTTCGGGAAGAAAAAGGAAGATGTTGTACAAGAAGAATCAGAATATGTAGATCATCCACCTTTGGTTTTATTTGGTTCTTTACCTGATCCAGTTGTTACCCAATTAACTTTAGAATTAAAGAAACAAGGTGTTAAAGTTTCTGGTTGGCTACCTGCAAAAAGATTTACAGAATTACCTGTGTTAGAAGAAGGTTATTATGTTGCGGGTGTGAATCCTTTTTTAAGTCGCACTGCAACAACTTTAATGAGACGCAGGAAATGTAAATTAATTGGCGCACCTTTTCCCATTGGTCCAGATGGAACTCGCGCATGGGTAGAAAAAATTTGTTCTGTTTTTGGCATTACACCCAAAGGTTTAGATGAAAGAGAAGCGCAGATTTGGGAAAATTTAGAAGATTACGTGAAATTAATTCGCGGTAAGTCTGTGTTTTTCATGGGTGATAATTTGTTAGAAATTTCTTTAGCTCGGTTTTTGGTGCGTTGTGGAATGACTGTTCCAGAAATCGGTATTCCTTACATGGATAAACGCTATCAAGCTGCGGAGTTAGCTTTGTTAGAAAAGACTTGTCAGGAAATGAATGTTCCTTTACCAAGGATAGTTGAAAAGCCGGATAATTACAATCAGGTACAAAGAATTTATGATTTAAAACCTGATTTGGTAATTACTGGTATGTCTCATGCAAATCCTTTAGAAGCGCGGGGTATTAATACTAAATGGTCTGTGGAATTTACCTTTGCACAGATTCATGGTTTTGGTAATGCGCGGGATATTTTGGAGTTGGTAACTCGTCCTTTAAGAAGGAATAATAATTTGAAGGATTTGGGTTGGGATAAGTTGGTAAGGGAGGAAGCTAAGGTTTAAAACCTAGATAAGTTTTAAAGTTTGCGTGTTCTTTGGCAATTTTCGGGCGGATCTTTTGGGGTTCGTCCTTTTTTTGTTTTCTCACGCAGAGGCGCAGAGGACGCAGTGAGGGATGTTATAATTAGTTTTTATTGATTGTTTTTAGAATAAATATGGATAACTTCGTTATACTTATAATAAGTATTCCAACCAGATACAGGCCAAGGGCAATAATTGCCTATAAGTTCTTGTTTTAAGGAAGTTAATTTTTTTAATTGACAACCTTTATTAAAAACATTTGGAAATAAATCACTCAATAATAGTTGCTCTCTTAATATCCAGCCAGAACTCTCCATTGCCCATTTCATTTTATTGACTAATTTTACTTTTACACTAGGTTCAATAAGGATTAATCTAGCATTATTAGTAGAGGCTTGATATAACTCATTAGCCCATTCTAACCACCAGGAATTTCCTAGATTTTCAAAGGAGTTTTGCAAAATTGAAGACATAAATATCAAATTAAAATAGTTATTATTTAAGTAATTAAACCAATCTCCCAGTCTACCATTAACATTTAAAACTTCTAAATTCGGCAAACTAGGTCTAAACATAGCAAATTGACGCATATAGCTACAAGGTTCAATAGCTGTAATCTGGAAAGACATTTTTTGTCTAAATAAGCCTAGTGCAATGCCGACTGCATCAGTACCACTACCAACATCTAATATTTTTTCAGGAATGGGTACATTTTCTTCTCTAAAATAATGAGATAATACTGCTGTCATTGCTATAATTTTTCTGGGCAAGTATTTAAAAGCATAAGCTATTGGAACACCAGGTAGATCATAATCTGGATCTTGTTTTTTTCTTAATTTGTCTAATTCATCAAAACCTTGTTGTATACATTCTTTCATATTATCAATGTCTACAGATATAGCATCAATGTAGTTATTAATAATATGAAGAGCATATTCGTCAACCGAATCGCACCAATTATTGTAATCTTTATCATCAAATTTTAGTGATCTTTGTCTGATAATTTCTCTTTCTATAAGTTTTTCGTAAAAAGTTAATAATTTTTGATAAATAAAATCATCTTTTTGTCTAACTTGTCCTATAAATTCTATTTTCCCTCTTAATGCTGAAGAAAAGTTAACACGGTTCTTATTTTTTTGGTAACGTATGGCTGAATCGTTAATATAAGCTTGAACATATCCATTTTTGTGCCAATCATGGAGCATGGCTCGAACTTGTCTAATATATTTACGAGAAACATTAGGTTTATTATTAACTGTTAAACCTGTAACTTCTTGCCTCTGATTGTCTCCCTGTATTCTAACTTTATTAAAGTTTATTTGAAATCCATTAGATTTAAATATAGAAATTAAATTATCACTTAAGCTAACATCAGTAATTTTAAGACCTGTGATTTTAGCAATTGATAAAGGAAAGTTCTTTACTATAGTTGAAAATGTGATGTCATCAGCATAACGAGTATAAAAACATTTATTTTGTTTGGCAAGCAGACGTAATTCGCTATCTAACTTAGCACAAACAATATTGGATATAATTGGAGAAGTTGGTGCGCCTTGAGGTAATTTACCCTCGTAGCAGCATATATGTGAAATAGTCGTTGCAATTTGACTAGGTAAATTATAAGGTGGGGACATCATAACCCCTCTGATTCTTTGTTGAGTAATTGTAGGAAAGAAGTCTTTTATATCAAGGTTTAAAACAAATTTTTTGTTACAGTGATTTTTAGCATTAGTTACAATATTCCTGCTGGTAGTAAATCCATGTACAGACTGTTTACGTTCAGGTTCATATACTAATCTCAAAACTTCATTCAGTCTTGCCTGTATTTCACGAATTCCCGAAACTGGTGAATATATTTCCCGTGATTCACCATTTCTCTTGGGAATAGTAAATGAAGTATATTTTTCTTCTAATGGAACTGCAAATAATTCTTGTTTGAACCAAAAATAATCAACTTCTAACAAGTCTGCAAAATCTTGAAAGCTGTTAATTTTCCTAAATGACTCTACTATCTCTGAAGCTTCTCTTAGTAAGTATCGCATAAACAATTTACAATAAATTGATACCAAGTATAATAAATACTCTATTTACTATCTGTAGTATATAAATTTGAATAAAATATTAATAACCTACTAATAGCATTCCAGTATTAACCATTAAACAACACCTTTTTTTGGTGTTTTTGGTGACTTGAATATACTCTGTTGCGGAACAACAACAGAAAATCAATGCTTTAGTAGGTGTATAAACAATAGCAATAAAAGAAACGAGTGTCAATAAGTGTTAAACATTATTTGGCTAATTTTTTTATACGGGCGCATACCCTTCATTACCTTCTAGTAGTGGAAGTTCGTTCCCCAGAATGCTAATCAAAGTGGCTCTCACTTTTTGATACTTAGTCTCAGTCCAATTATCTTCCTTCATTTTCTGGATAGACTCAGGAGAACTACCAGCACTAAAACGAGAGCGGGTAGGTTTGAAAAATTGTGTTACATATTCTGCGGCATTTAACTTTGCTATTCTTTGTCCAAAAATCTCAGGATCTTTGATTGGTAACATGGGACTGATAGAAATCCCAATTGGTACACCCGCTTCTGATACGTGCCGTGCAGCTTTTAATCGTGCTTCTATTGATGGACAATGGGGTTCATATCGTAACCGAATATCTTCTGAGTCGGTTGTAATAGTAAAATTCACCCGAATATGCTGGAATTGTTTTAATAAGTCGATATCTCTGACTACAATAGGGCTACGGGTTTGAATCGTTAAGCGTGGTTGAATTTCAACTAATTCTTCAAGAATACGTCTAGTTAAGCCTACTTTATGTTCAATGGGTTGGTAGGGATCTGTAACACTAGACATATAGATTGTATCCCCTGTTTCTAATCTTCTGTCTTGAGACTTAGCTTTACAGGAACGGTGAAGTAAGTCAATAGCATTTTCCTTAACCTTAACCCAATTTCCCCAATCTTTTTGTTGTTCAATAGTAGGAGCAAAAAAGCGGGCATAGCAGTATTCACAACCAAAACTACATCCACTGTAAGGATTCAGGGTAAATTTATAGGCTCTGATAAATCCACTTGGAGAAGTTAGCAAACTGCTACTATTTATATATTCAATTTTGCTTGACGCTATTTTTGATGGAGTGGTTTGATTGATAAATAATACAGAATTTTTCTTATAATTGACTTCCGAAAATTCTGTTAAAGAAAATAAAGAAAGTTGTTCTCCATCTCCATTTATTTTGTATTTCATACAGGCTGTAAATACGAACATTATAACTAAAAAAATGATTAAAGATAATCCTCTTAAATACTTTCACTACTAACAGCATAATCAGATAAAATAGGCGCGTTTGCACCCACGCACGCTGTCAAATTATCAGCTAATTCATCTAAAGCACTTTCCAATTCTTGATCCCTTAACATCAAACATTCTAAACTTCCTTTATTTTTCCGACTTGCTTCTTGAATAATTAACTGTTGTAAATATTCACTCACTGAATTATAACCACCTTCGGCAATTTGTTGATCAATAAAACTTTTCAGTGATTCAGGTAGAGTAATATTAATATTAGTCATGGTGTTTAATTTAGGTTAAACTAGGTTACTCTTATATTAACATTTTACGGTTATAATAAATTGTCAAAGTTTCACTTTTTCAAAATGTCTGAAATTATCACCCTCCAACTACCAGAAACACTGGCACAAAACGGAATGTGGGTTATATAGCAATATTTACGCACATTTTTATAATCTTGGGATATAAGTTTAATTGTATTTTCAATTTGTGTAAATGCGTGTTCTACATCAGAACCTTTTAACTCTATGTATATTTCCAGATAAGGTTCATTGATAACTAATAACCAATCACATTTAACACCTTGAATATCTAAACAGCCATCTACTTGAATTTTCTCAACTTCTATTAAGTTTTCATTGCTAAAAATTATTTTACTACTTTTCTTTTCTTCTATTAAAATATTTTTATGGGTAATCTTTTCAGAACATTTATCTAAATCCACAAATTTTATTCTCCAAATTCCAGGTCTATTAATTTTTCAAAAACTCTACTAAATTCGTTGGATACATCATCAATAATATTTGTATCAATTAAGTGATTTTCTTCATTAATTAAACTTTCAATCATGCCATTTTTAATAGTGTAAGCAGCAATATCATTAATATCTAACATTTGATTTTCGGGAACTATTTTAAATAATTCTCTGAGTAAATCATTTTGTTCAGGTTTTTCTTTTAATGCTTTAAAGGTATTTCCTGCTTGAATGAGGTTATTAAAAGCTGTTAATATGTAAGGACTGTGAGTAGTAATAATAAATTTATGTTTTCTTTCAGTTGTATTGAAAACTTGACTAATTAAACTAACAATATGTTTTTGTGATGTAGGAAATAAATGTGCTTCAGGTTCTTCAATGATAAAGATGCGATGAGATGAAGTGAAAAAAGGTAAAATTGCTAATATAAGTGCCATAGGTAAAGCCTCTTGTTGTCCAGATGAAGAATGAGACAAGTTTATTTTCCTGTCATCGTCAGTGTATATCCAGTCTTCTCCTTTTTCACGAATATATTTTCCAACAATTATTTTGTTTACTAATTCATCAATATCATCTTTATATTCTAATAAATTGATATCTTTTCTGGCTTGATACAAGTTTTTAGCTCTTTCATAGGCTGAACCAAATTCTTTAAGAAAATAGTCAATGGTAATATTTTCTGATAAAAAAGAAAACACATTACTTTGTAAAACGGCAAAAAATGATCTACCTGCGGGAATAAAAGTTAGTAGATCAAGATTGCTGATATTTTTTCCTGATAGAATGTATTTTGAAAATATCTCATCTATAAATTCTCCTATATTTAATTTGCTAATACTGGAGGAATTATTTTGAGTTTTATCTCTATCATCAATAATTGTTTTTGTATATTCAGAAAGTAATTTTCTACGAATATTAATTAGATGTTCTGAATATTCTAAAATTAGAGTATATTTGTTTTTGGTGGATTGCTTGGTATACAAGCGAATATAATAATTTTGAAACTCGTAATTTATGTGATATGTGATATCAAATTGTTGAAAATTCCAAGAATATTCAGGAAATATTTCTTTAAAATTCTTAATAATGCTTTTATCAAATTCACTTTTTTTGTGGTTTTTTAAAATCGAATTTCTATATTCAATTAAGAAGGTTTTAAAAAAATAAACCAATTTGGCAATTACGCTTTTACCACTGGCTTCTTGTCCAATAATAATATTAATCTTGGATAAATTAAATTCAGCTTCATTTATGTTGAGAAAGTTTTTAATTGTTAATTTTTCCATAAGTAAAATTTGAGAATTAATAATATGTTTGTATTTTTTAATATATAAATTCGCAATATATAGCGTTTCCCAATCTGGTGAATTACAAAATCATCTGCGTCTATTTGTATTTAATTATTACTACTTGCACATCACTTGAATCGGAATTTTAATATTATACATAATATTTTGCAAATTTAAAATCCGTAAAAATATCATCATTTAATGTATCATCAAATAGTATAAGCAGGTATCATTCTTAATCATGAAAGCCTTTTCCAGTAACTAAGTTGGAGGATGTTGCAGGTTGTTTAAAATATGATGGTGAACCTGCAACCCTGGAAGATATGGAAGATGCTATTCGTCAAAGTGTTGAGGAAATACAGTTTTAAACAGGTAATTCTAAAGGTTGAGAAGGAATAATAAACATTAATTCTGCACCTTCTGGTTTTTGTTCTGTAGATGGTTTCAATTGCAACCATTCATGAAAACTAATTCCTAGTTTAGATATTGCTTGTATTTCTGTTTGGTAAGATTCAAATCTGTTGTTAGTTTCAATCATTGATTCCATCACTGCAAATACTTGGGGAAGTCTTGTAAAAACTTCTTTTTCAAATCTACCTGTTAATGGTGTAGGATTTCCTCCAAATAAACCCCAACGGATCTCATTACGATCTACAATAGATGATGGTAAGGAAGACAACCATTCATTATTATTTTGTGCTAACTTAAATATATTCTCACGCAACATATCAAATACAGCATTTTCATCTAAATTAGCGTTAATCCATCGGTAAATTTTGGTTAATCTACATAAATCAATTTGTCCTTTAAATTGAGGGTGTAAATATGCTGCTGGATTAGAAGTAAGCATAATTTCAACATACTGATTAATCAGTAACCTGATAACTTTTGCTCCTTCTTGAAAACGACGAATTGCTGTTTCATGTTCTTCTAGTTCTAAATAACAACGAGCTTCAGCAATATAAGCTAAAGATAATGTTAGGATATATTTATCAATGATTTGGCTTTTTTGGGAAAGTTCATTAATGGTGTAATCTTTATAAATATGTTCTGCTTCTAAAAAACGATTAATAGCTTGTAATGCGCTACTTCTCCGGTTTTCATTTTTAGTCATTGTAAAGGCATTAATCGCTAATTCGATTGCAGCACGGAAGTTAGCATAAAAACTCATGTCAATTTTGCGATTGATTTTATTTAGCAATTCCTCCGCTTGTTTTAGTTGGTTTTCTATCTCATTTAGACGCTGGGATATAACCGCAAAACCCATCACAGAAACACCAAGATTGAGAATACTAGCAGCAGTAGATACTTGCAAAATACTTTGAGAAAATTGTAAATTTTGCCCAATTGAACCGATATGATTTTCAATACCATCTAAACGCTGATTTAGATCAGAAAAGCCTTTAGCTGAAATTGCTGCATTATCAACTGAATTACTGTCTCGCAACCAAGTTACAATTTTCTTACTTGCTACATCACGAATTACACCCCCAACCCGTTCAAAAGTTCCATCTTGTAAGCCTTTAGCAACCCAACTTGCTAATGCAAAGGTAACTTGAATTGGTATCATAATTTTTTCCTACTTGTAAAAACTTCAGCAGCGTTATGTATAACAATAAAATTGTATATTACTTTATATTGCAAAACATAACCATGCTTAGTTAATTATCCTTATAGTGTTGTATTTTGAAAATATAGTGAAATGTTTTTTAACGTTTGCCTGGCGTTTTGGGTAAATACTGCAAAGGAAATAAAAGTCACTGGAGATAGATATCATGTCATTCCCCGCACCCGACCTAGCAAATAACTGGCAGTTTACAGAAATATGGGTTGATCCCACTTCTGTACCACCTTATATTTTAATGTTGCTTGGTGACGATAAAAATAATTTTTGCATTTTAGATCCCACAGAAAATTACAAGATAGTTTTTGCTTGTTCCAGTTATGAAGAAGCGAAAATTTGGCTGCTTGAGGATGAATATGAGCGTGTGGAAGGTCGAGTTTTAGCGGAACAGGTAGCTTAATTTTTTTCTAACTTTACTTTGATGTTTTTCAGGTTAGCTTAGTTATATGTTATTATATCAACCATTGACTTTTTATAATTTACCAAATCTTCCCATACATGAAACGTCTTTACTACGGTGATAATCTCCAAGTTCTCAGAGAAAATATTCCTGATGAATCTATTGATTTAATTTACCTTGATCCGCCTTTTAATTCTAAAGCTAACTATAATATTATCTTTAAAAATGCTACTGGTGAAAAATCAGATGCACAAATTACCGCTTTTGAAGATACCTGGAGTTGGGGAATAGAATCAGAAAGATTTTTAGATGAAATTCAAGATAAAAAAGGTGAATTATATCAATTTTTATATTTATTAGTAAGAACATTAGGTAAAAATTCATTATCAGCTTATTTGGTAATGATGGCAATTAGATTAATAGAATTACATCGGGTTCTTAAATCTACAGGTAGTTTATATTTACATTGTGATACTACCGCTAGTCATTATTTAAAAATGATTTTAGATTTAATATTTGATGCCAGAAATTATCGGAATCAAATTACTTGGAAACGTACTAGCAGTCATAGTGATGCTAAAAAGTATGCGAGAATTACAGATATTATTTTCTACTATGTCAAATCTAACAAATTTACTTGGAATCCTCAACGGTTGAGTTATTCAGATGAATATATCAAACAATATTATTGTAATATTGATAGCGACGGGAGAAGATTTCAATTTGGTGATTTATCAAATACAAAAACTAGCAAAGGTTATTTCTATAAACTGTTAGATTGTGATCCTCCTGAGAATGGTTGGAGAATGCCAGAATCTCGCGCTCAAGAGTGGCTAAGTCAAGGTAAAATTGCCATACCACCAACAGGAAAAACACCACGTTATAAACGTTATTTAGATGAGGTTCAAGGTAAAGTTATCCCTGATATTTGGGATGATATACCACCTATTAATTCTCAAGCTAAGGAAGCTTTAGGATATCCTACCCAAAAACCTTTAACATTATTAGAAAGAATCATTCAAATTAGTAGTAATGAAAATGATATCATTCTTGATCCATTCTGTGGATGTGGTACAGCTATCCATGCAGCAGAAAATTTAGGCAGAAATTGGATTGGTATTGATATTACCCATTTAGCAATTTCTTTAATAGAAAAACGTTTAAAAGATGCTTTTCCGAGTAAATTTGTTGAAGATGAAAATAAAAATCAAAAGTTAGTACCAGGGATAGAATTTGAAGTAGAAGGTACACCACAAGATTTAGCCGCAGCCATAGATTTATTTAACAGAGACGCTTATCAATTTCAATGGTGGGCGTGTTCTTTGGTGAATGCACAACCTTATAAAGATAAAAAGAAAGGTGCAGATGGGGGAATAGATGGTTTAATCTTTTTTGAAGATGTTATAGATATTAAAAAATTAAATAAAACAGCAGTTAAAAAAATCATTGTGAGTGTGAAAGGTGGGAAAAATATTAACGCATCTATGATTAGAGATTTGCGCGGTACTATGGAAACAAATAAAGCAGAAATTGGATTATTTGTTACCCTCACACCTCCCACCCAACCAATGATTAAAGAAGCTGCATCTTCCGGTTTTTATAAAGCTGGAAATGGTAGAAATTACGCTAAAATTCAGATTTTAACGATTGAGGAATTATTAACAGGAGAAAAACGCCCAGAATTTTTTGATATGAAGCAGGGAGAATTGACATTTAAAAAAGCACAACGCGAAAATCAAGATATAGGAGAACAGGGGGAATTGTTTTAGATGATTTTTATGGAGATATTAACTAACAACAAAAACTAACAACAAAAACTCAGGACTTACGCAAAAGGGAACGAAAGTAGGGGTAATTCATGAATTACCCCTACGCAAGAATAAGGTTTTCAGTCACATCTTGCGTAAGTCCTAAAACTGTATATCTACGCAGGTATATTTATCTAGATACAGCAGATTTCAGATCAATCAAGATCAATCAGTTATAGAATCTAAATTGAAACCTATACAGAAAGAGAGTTTTACTCCTGACTCCTGACTCCTGTTGTATTTAGATAAAGCACGAGGTACATCTGAGGTACATCTTGAGCTTCCTTGTCAGTGGGAAATTTGATTTTTTCTTCAGGATTAAGTTTATTATGTAATAATACCTGTTGACAAAGTGCTAAACCTTGATTCCAAGCGTGTCTGGCTACTCCTGCGTGTTGCGCCAGTAGTAGTCGTTGTTGCTTGTTAACTTTGAGTTGGGTTTTGAATCCTAGTAGCATACAGTGATTTTACTGTAATTCTGTCACAAAGCCAAAAGATAACAGGAAATTTTCAGCAAATGTGAGTATTTGTTATTATTGGTTAAGAAAACAGTAACTAGCTACTAACCCTCTCTACTATCCAGAAACAACTTCTCAACTCGAACCCCAGAAAAAGTTTTAGACTGATAAAGACACAAGCTTTAATGGAAGTGTCAACTGCTCAATTAAGACTCAAGAATCCCGATGTTAACAGGTACAATTTTGCAGAGTGGAAAATATACCATTATCCAAGAAATAGGGAGAGGTGGATTTGGTATTACTTTCAAAGCTACGCATCGTTACTTAGGTCAAGAAGTAGTGATGAAAACTATCAATGAACGGCTCAGGCAACATCCTGATTTTCCTAAATTCGAGCGTCAATTTCAAGATGAAGCAAGAAGATTAGCCACTTGCGTCCATCCTAACATTGTCCGAGTTAGTGACTTTTTTGAGGAAAATGGTTTACCTTACATGGTGATGGAATATATTCCAGGGGAAACTTTAGGACAAGCCTTTGTGTCACCAGGAATACCTTTATCAGAAGCAACCGCAATTCATTATATTCGCCAAATTGGGGCAGCATTGCAGGTGGTACATAATAACAGTTTGCTGCACCGAGATATTAAACCTGATAATATTATTCTCCGCCAAGGCACTCAGGAAGTTATACTGATTGATTTTGGCATAGCTAGAGAATTTAACAGCGGTGTTAAACAAACTCACACTGGTTTAGTGAGTGAAGGCTATGCACCTATTGAACAGTATTTAAGCCAAGCAACACGCACCCCAGCTACCGATGTTTATGGTTTAGCTGCTACTTTGTATGCACTGTTAACCGGACAAGTTCCCATACCGGCATTATTACGAGATAGACAACCAATGCCTTCTCCCCGTGAACTGCAACCCTACCTGAGTGCAGCTATTAATCAAGCAGTTATGCGCGGTATGGCTGTGGAGTCTCGGTTTCGTCCGGCGACGGTAGCAGAATGGTTACAATTATTACCTGGAAGCGGTTTGGAGATGACACCGCAATTACTTACTCAACCCGCACCAACGATTAATGTATCAGCACTAGAAGCAGAAAATCGGCAAAAACAACCAGCACCTATTCCTGCTCCTATATCATCACCAGTAAGTAAAGTTACAGTATTACCAAACAAAATTGTTACATTTAAGGCATTTATGAGCGTGGGTGTAGCTTTGGTAGCTATGACAGCAGGGTTTACTGTGATAAGAATGTTACCGAAATCTCAATCACAAGCCCCCAAGCCACTTTTTGAACAACCTCTTCCAGAACCTACTACACCACAACCTGTAGTTGAAACTACACCTTCACCGGAAAATCAAGATAATCAAACTCAATCTTCTAGTGAGTCGGCATCATTTTCTACTTCAGAACGACGCAAGCGCAAACGTAATTTTTCCCCAGAACCAACTCCCACTAACGAGAGTGTTTCTCCAGAAACTGCGCCTGAACAAGAAAATTCTTCAGAACTTACACCCAGCACAAATCCACAAACTACATCTGCACCTGTGGTTACTCCCACACCTTCATTAGTGGAGAAGCTACGGGAAGCTCAATCATCTCCTCAACCTACTCCATCTCCAGAAAAAGAAAAAGAAAATATCTCACCCCCTGCTATTGAAAATAACGACTCTGCCCAACCGGAAAAACCAGAAGCACCTGTAGTTATACCAACAGCACCGCCACAACCGAAAAATTCTGTGGTTGTACCCACAACACCACCTAAGCAATCTGAGAGTAAAGATTCTTCTGCTGTGGTTGTACCAACACAAGAAACAAATTCAAAAGAAAAAAATGCAAATGCACCTGCTAATAATAATTAGGGAATGCTATTGAAAGTCTTCTCGTGGAGGCAGGTAAGAGTTTGGTTTATCTGTTGGTAACAAAATTTTTTCATCTTTCCTAATCTCCTAGCAGATAGAGGAGTATATAAAAAATTATGCTCCATTAGCTAGAAGTTAGAAAATATTCAGGTTTTTATAATTTGAAGTCATTAAGTAGTCTGCTTAAAAAACGTCATACACTCATCCTCTGAAATAGGAGAAATAATTATGACAATGACAGGATTAGATACTTTTGATGCTACTGTACAGAAAACAATTCCTTGGATTAATGAGTTAGGAAAAGAGTTAGGTTGGGAAAATAAACACCAAGTTTTTCAAGGTTTGCGAGCTACATTACACGCATTGCGCGATCGCTTGACTGTGGAAGAAGCTGCCCATTTGGGAGCGCAATTACCCATTCTTCTAGGTGGATTTTATTACGAAAATTGGCGACCAGGTGCAAAACAAACTAAAGATAGAACAAAGGAGGAATTTTTACAGCATATTCGGGATTATTTCCGCAATGTTAATGCTGATATTGATCCAGAAACTTTGGTGCGTGCAGTTTTTAAGGTTATGGCTCAAAGAGTTTCCCCAGGAGAAATTGAAGATGTTATTCACATGATGCCCCCAGCTTTGCGAGAACTTTGGCCGGAAACTGTGCGTACTTAATTATTTAATTAAAATGGGGCATTTTCATCTTTGTTGAGTTGCCCCAAAGATCATTTCAATGGTGACAAATAACTAATCCTTTTCCGATCTAGTTGCCAATTTTTTTATGAATTAACCGCAAAGTACGCAAAGTACACAAAGGAAGAGAAGGAAGAGAAGGAAGATAATTAGTAATCTTTTGGGGGAAAGGGAGTAAAATCAATATTTTCAGGGTATTTTGTTATTTACAATTGATTGAGAATTAGTATATAATATTTTCGCACCTTTATCATAAAAACAGATGACACAGGGGAAAATATTACTCGAACCAGGGACTTTATGGAAGAGGGTAAAACAAACTACAGCACACGCTTTAGAATGTGAAGCTTTAAAATCTATTCCCACAGAATTTGAATTTGTGGAACAAGATGGGGTTAAATTTTTAGTGAGAATTTTAGCAAATCTCAACCGTAAAAAAGCCGCAAAAGAACAACAAGAAAAACAAACTGCCAAGACAGGTAAAGAATTTAATCCTTTTTTACCTTATGAACAAGATTTATTTGTAACTGACATTTCCGAAACTCATGTTTGTATTTTAAATAAGTTCAATGTTGTTGATTATCACCTATTAATTATTACCCGTGCTTTTGAGGAACAGGAAAGTTTATTAACTCTCGAAGATTTTACGGCAATGTCGGCTTGTTTGGTTGACTTTGATGGGTTAGTATTTTATAATGGTGGTAAAATTGCTGGTGCAAGTCAGCAACATAGACATTTACAAATAGTACCAATTTCGGGAAAAGAAATACCCATTGCAGCATTAATAGAAACAGTTAAATTTACAGAAGGTATCACAACTATACCCGGACTGCCTTTTTTACACGCTTTTACAACTTTTGCACCTAATGAAACAGCAGGGGTGACGTTAGCAAAATATTATGCTTTACTAGAGATGGTAGGCATTCAGGCAGTTGATAATAATCAACAATCGGGAGCATATAATTTTTTAGCAACGCGAGAATGGATGTTAATTATACCACGTTTGCAGGAGGAATTTGAGTCAATTTCTATTAATTCTCTAGGGTTTGCCGGTGCTTTGTTGGTGAGAAATACTGAACAAATGCAGCTAGTTAAAGATATCGGTCCAATGAATATTTTGAAAAACGTTGCTTTGAGAATTTAGATCCCCGACTTCTGAGAGCAATTGATAATTTTATACAGAATACAAAAAAGAAGTCGGGGATCTGGTATTACAAATACAAATCAATGAAAATTATCTGCGTTTATCTGCGTTCATCTGCATTAAAAAATCTGTTTTCTCTCCATGAGGAAATTAATTTATGGAATCTCTAGATATAAAATGGATTAGATCGCAATTTCCCGCATTAAACCAAACCATTAACGGAAAACCGGCGATATTTTTTGATGGACCTGGGGGAACTCAAGTTCCGGGTGCAGTTTTGGATAATATCAATGATTATTTAGTTAGGTCTAATGCTAACGCTCATGGTTATTTTACCACCAGTGCGCGAACTGATGCGGTAATTAATTCTGCCAGAGCAGCGATCGCCGATTTTTTAGGATGCGATCATGATGAAGTTGTATTTGGTGCAAATATGACTTCTCTCGCTTTTAGTGTCAGTCGTGCGATCGCTAGAGAATTACAACCAGGTGATGAAATTATTGTCACAAAATTAGATCACGCTGCTAATATTTCTCCCTGGGTTGCTTTAGAAGAAAAAGGTGTAAATGTTCAATTTGTTGATATCAATATTTCAGATTGTACCCTAGATTTAAATGATTTAGAAACCAAAATTAATGAAAAAACAAAATTAGTTGCCGTCACCTATGCTTCTAATGCTGTGGGAACAATTAATGATATTGCAAAAATAGTCAAATTAGCCCATAGTTTTGGGGCTTTAGTTTTTGTTGATGCTGTGCATTATGCGCCCCATGCACCGATAAACGTCCATCATTTAGATTGTGATTTTCTCGCGTGTTCAGCTTATAAATTCTTTGCGCCCCACCTTGGTATTTTATACGCCAAAAAAGAACATTTAACCCGATTTTCTCCCTATAAAGTTAGACCTGCATCTAATGAAGTTCCATCGAGATGGGAAACAGGAACATTAAATCATGAAGGTTTAGCGGGGTTAGTAGCAACAATTAATTACTTAGCTAAATTAGGTTGTCACGTTTCCCCAACTTTAGATAATGAATTACTGGAATCTTTAATAGCAGCAGATAGAGAAGGTTTAACTACTTTTCATTGTCCCCGGTTTTTAACTTCAGAAACACCAGAAAACCATGAATTAGCATCAGCTTATCATAGTCGTCGTGCAGCTTTGTTAGCGGCAATGACAGCGATTCAACAATATGAAAGAGAATTAAGTAAAAAATTGATTGATGGGTTGTTAGAAATTCCTGGAATTAAGGTTTATGGAATTACAGAACCGGAAAAATTTAACTGGAGAACTCCCACAGTTTCCATCACAATTGAAAGTAAAACATCGGCAGAAATAGCGAAGTTTTTAGGAGAACAGGGAATATTTACTTGGCATGGAAATTTCTATGCTATTGAACTGACAGAAAAGTTAGATGTAGAAACATCAGGAGGGTTATTAAGAATTGGATTAGCACACTATAATACTGTAGATGAAATTGGGGAACTTTTGCAAGTTTTAAACTGTTAATAACTCGAAGATCCCCCCTTCCCCCCTTAATAAGGGGGGCAAATAAATCAAATTCCCACTTAATAAGGGGAGATAAATCCATCAAAGTCCCCCTTTAAAAGGGGGATTTAGGGGGATATGAGAGTATTTGATACACCATGAAAGACTTTTAAAACATTTTCTTATCCTTCACCATTATTTTGACGGTGGTTTGCAGCTTGCAATAACAAAGATTCAGCAAAAGCGATCGCCTGATTTGCAGATTTTCCACCCGCTAACTGTGCTAATTCATCCCGACGGGTTTTTAAATTATCCAAACTGGTAACTCTCACGACGGTTCTTTGTTCAGTGTTACCATTTTTATTAATTACTTGTTTATCAACTCGAAAATGACGATCTGCCATTGCCGCAACTAAAGGTTGATGAGTCACACATAAAACTTGTTGATTTTGACTTAATTGATGTAATTTTTCCGCAATAGCTTGGGCAACTCTACCAGATACACCCACATCAATTTCATCAAATATCATTGTTTCCGCCCCATCTTGTTGATTAAAACAAGCTTTTAAAGCTAGTAAAAATCGGCTCATTTCCCCACCAGAAGCAATTTCTGTTAACGGTTGAATAGGTTCACCGGGGTTAGGACTAAACATAAAAGTGATTTTATCTGCACCCATAGCAGTGGGAGAAGTCGGTGTAATTTCCACTTGAAATTTGACCTTTTCCATTGCTAAAGGTTTGAGTTCAGCTAATAAATGAGATGCTAAATTAGCCGCAGTTTGCCGACGTAGTTGGGTTAATTGTTGACTGATTTGGTTAAGATATTGTAAACCAACTTGTTCTTGTTGTTCTAAACTTTCTATAGATTGTTCTTGGTTATTAAGTTCAGCTAATTCTATTTGAATGCGTTGATAATATTCAATAGCTTCTGTGAGAGTTGGTCCATATTTTCGACAAATTTGTTTTAATTCTCGGATGCGTTCTTCTACTTCTTCTAATCTTTGCGGATCAGCTTCTAAACTTTCGCCATAAATGCTAATTTGTCTACCCACTTCCATCACAGTAGCGACTGCATCCCGCACTAATTCTAAAATCGGTTGCAGTTGGGAATCAAATTCAACAATATGATTTAATATAGTTTCACTATCACCTAATAAATCAGCAGCAGTGGGAGATTCGGCATCATTTTGATATAAAGATTGATAAATTTTATAACTCATTTGTTGCAAATCAACAACATGATTTAACCTCTCTCTTTCCTGGGTTAATAGTTCCATTTCCTGCGGATCATCAAGATTTGCTGCACTTAATTCCTGAACTTGATAGGTGAGTAAATCGAGTTGTTGTAAGCGTTCTCTTTCCGAAGTGCGGCGTTTTTCTAAAGTTTGGTATGCTTGTTGATAGGCACTATAAGCAACAGAAACCTGTTGACGTTTTTGAATTAAATCATCACCACCATATAAATCTAACCAATCTCGCACTTGTGCAGATTGTCCCACTTGTACAGTTTGACCTTGGGCAGTAATTTCTACTAGGCGATCGCGCAAATTTCCCATCATTTGCCGATTTACCAACACCCCATTTACCCGTGATCGACTGCGGATATTATTGTTATTTGCGGTAATTTCTCGACTAATAATTATTGAATTATCATCAATTAAATCAATTTCTTGTTCACTTAACCAAGCCGATAAAATTGCATTAATACTAAAAGTCCCTTCTACTAAAGCGCGACTTGTTCCAGTGCGAATCACACGACTAGAAATTTTACCACCTAAAATCGCATCAATCGCATCTAAAATGATTGACTTTCCCGCGCCGGTTTCACCGGTTAAAACATTCAAACCAGCACCAAATTCTAATTCTAACTGGTCAATGAGGGCAAAATTTTCAATTCTGAGACACAGCAACATCAGGCCACAATCTCCGTGAAGGTAAATGCCGGATTTTTAGAATACTTCTTAATTTTATCCCGATCCAGTCAGTAATGTATAGATGGTGATGCTTTGAGTAGTAAGTGAAGTAACTAATGTTACTAAGTTAAGCTGAATAGGATTTACGGGATTAAAGAATCAACCTAAGAATTACTCACAGAATACTCTACTGAACAAGGGTTATCAATACGTTTGGAAGCATCTAATATTTCAATGCCAATAATATTTCCAAATTCGTCATAATCTAAAATAACTCCTGGTTTTTCTTCATCACTTTCTTCAACTTGCACATCAATGAATATAATTCTTAAAACATCAACTTCTGCATTGTATGTGATTTTCATAATTCTCTCCAGTATTTTTCAATTTTGCTAGTGCGATAAACAGTAATTACAACTGTAGGATCAACATCATCTGCCACAATAACACGCAGTAAGAAAAGTTTACCAGTACCAAAATCAATTTTTGATTGATATACTTTGCGTCCTTCTCTTTCAAGGAGAATTTGTTGAGGATTTTCTAAAACCGATTCAACTAAAGAAACAGAAATTTTTCGGCGTTCCATTTCTGTTTGTGCGTGACGAGAAATCTGGTATCTCATTTCATATCTATCTATATTAATGTTATAACCAACTTTTTGCTGATTCAAGAATAAACATAATTGAATATATAGGTTAGATTTTAGCAATGTTCCTAAAATCAATTATAGCCTCATCCTGTTCATCCTTAAATCCTGATTCTGATAACTACAAACCCAAAGTCCTACCCAGAAAACCCGCAACATCAAAGTAACAAGTATCACCCATAGTCTGATATTTTAACACCGTCCTTAATCCATTTTCTGCTGGTGCAGATTCTAAAACATGAGATTGAAAATTTACCTGATTCACACCACCACGTAAAGCTTCATTTAACACCCTTCCCACCAGCTTACCCTGACTAGGCACTTTTAAATTTAACACTTTTGCGAGAGTTACAGCCACATCTGCATTACTCACCGGTGCTTCATCTACATATTGCGTTTTAAAGTCTGGTCCGATAGCAGTCATGTTATTAAAAGTGTCCGCACGGCTAAAACTCCCGTGCATTCCCTGACCTTGTTGTAAAGTAGTATCAGCTACAACCACACCGCAAGCTGTGGGTACACCACAACCTGTATCAAAAGAACGGAAATTAACAACTATTGAAGGTGTAGGAGTGCGTGATTTTCCTTGTAATTTGATTGCACTTAAAGGTAATGTACCGGGAATTTTTCCTAAAGTATCATTGACAAACAAACCACTTACATAATCTTGTTTGAGGAGAGAATTAACAATTTTTTGGGCGTAATATTTTTGATTTTCATTGTTTGGTAAATCAGGTAAATAAATTAAATCAGAACCACCATTCCCAGCAATAACTATCTCTGGATTTTGCGAATCTTTACCTAAAATACTATTAGTAGTATTAGTAGAAAATTGTCCTTGTGTCGGTTCAACTATTGAATTTTCCTGATCTGGGTTAAATAAAGCAAGTTCTAAATCATCTGCTAAATCAATTCCTAAAAAACCAGGAGGTAAAAAACCAGCAGGGACATTTTCATAACTGAGACTTGCTGCATAACTAGTTTTACTTTCTTTACTAATGGTAGAAAAACCATGATCCGCAGTCACAAATATATTTGTGTTTTTTGCCAAATCTAATTTTTTTAAAGTAGCGATAATCTGCGCTAAATTATTATCTACATTGCGTTTTGCAGCTTGAACAGTAGAACCATTGATACCAGGAACAAGTTGATTTAAACTATCACCGTGATTGTGTTGTGTTCCATCTGGATCACGTGACCAATAAACCAAAACAAAAGGTTTTTTTCGTTGTTGAAATAGAGGTAAAATCACCTTAGTTGTCGCATCTACAAAATATTGCTGTTGTTTAATATTGGCAACTTTTGCACCGGGATTTTGACTATCACCAGCTTTACCATTTTCACCCCGTGATGGTGTAATTAAAGGTAGGGAATTTTGGGTTAATAATTTGCTAATTTCCTCACTCAGAGGTATTCCTGTTGATGTACCAGTAGCGTCATCAATAATAATTGTCGGTTTACCCGTTTCTTGAGTGATATCTTGAATTAAAACAGGACCTAATTTACCTACCGCCGCAGTGCTAAAACCTGATTTTTTCGCTATCGCTAAAAGACTAATTTCATTTAAGAAATTATTACCAAATTGTTGGTTAACTTCTCTGAGAACTGCGTCATTTTCTAAAAATGGAACTATGGTATTTTTCGCGCTTTTAACTGGTACATTAACTTTAATATTATTGCTAAAATCTCCTGTATCACCTAAATAATGACCTGTAGCAATCACAGAAGCATTAGCTGTGGTAAAAGTAGGAAATAGAGAATGAGAGTTAACAAAATTTACACCTTGTTCTTTAATTGACTGTAAAGTGGGTGTATCCGTAGCATTTACAGTCATGGGACGTAAACCATCAGTCACAAAAATAACTGCATTGTGTGGTTGAGGTGGTTTAGCAAATACTTGAAAACCAATAAAAACAGCAATTAAACAAACTAATAAAATAACCCAGCGATCACCTTGTGTAAAAATCCTCATTATCTTAGTGATTTTTAGGACATGAAGATTTTACAACCTATAGCATCAAATAATACTTAAATTTCTGTAAAGAATCATAAGATTAAATAATATTAAGATCCCCGACTTCTTTAAGAAGTTGAGGATCTGAGGAATTACGCAAGATTAAAAATTAATAATAAGAAAAAACCGCAAATCACAAGTTTAAAAAATTAACAAACAGTTTGGCGAGTCTTTTCTGTATTGATAGGTTTAACGAGGTAAAGCTTCAACATATACCACACAATATTCATCACCAAAGGAATTTTTTGGAAGAACTTCTCAATTACAGATTTGTTACTGTTTTTGAGATCAATCAATTTCTGATTATTGATCGCACATTGTTCCAAATTCCAGAAGAAATAGGGATGATTTGTATTGAGAATCACAGGAAAAGCCCTAGCTGCGGTTTTGTTGGTTTCTGTGATCACTTGACTATTGTATTTACGGGGATGAATTCCTAAAATTTCATAAAAATTCGCCCGTTCAAAAACTGTCATAGTATGGGTGACAAACACAGTTAATAGGAAAAAACGCACCCATAAACGTGCTTTCCAATTATTCCATAAATGAGGTTGAGAACGTAACAAAGCCTTGAAAAAGTCACCATGTCTATTCTCATCCTGACACCAGCTTTCAAACTTCCTAAATAAAGGATAAAATTGAAATTCTGGATGCTTTTCGATATGGCGATATACCAAAATATAACGCCAATAACCAATTTTCTCCGATAGGTAAACTGTATAAATTACCCATTCTGGAGGGAAGAAAGTATAAGTCCGGTTTTTAGTAAGATAACTCAAGTCAAGGGATAAATTAAAATCCGCCATTGACTTGTTTAAAAAACCCGCATGACGGGCTTCATCCCGTGCTAAATATTCAAATGCTTCAGAGAGTAAAGGATTACTGTCTTTGATACGACGAGATAATTCTTTAAACAATAAAAACCCGGAAAATTCCGAAGTACAAGACCGTTCTAGAAAGTCAATAAAGGCAAGTCTTTTTTCTCCCTGAATGTGATCCCAAGACTGTTTAAATTCATCATCTCTGATAAAATGATGACGGTTATAATCTGCCTTGAGTTCATCAACTACAGACCTGATTTCTTCTTCATAACCGGAAATATCCATTTTCGCCACAGCATCAAAATCTGTGGTATAAAATCGGGGTGTTAATAATGTTTCTTGAACAGGTGCTTTGACACCTGGTTTCAACAACTCAACTGGGGGAGTTTCCAAAGACTTAACCATGATACTCCTTTTGCTATTTTATCCTTGTAGAATTATCTAAACATAAATAGTAATGAGTAGTCATCAGTTAAATTATTGAAAGTAATTTGTACAAAATCATCTGAGATAATTTAGCAATTACAGAAAATTTTTATAGCATTTTTTCTATATTTAATTATTCGTTTTTGCTTTTGCTGCTAGTGATGGATACTTACCAACTTCTATTAAAAACTGTCTTTCTTGAATCCGATCATCATTGTTAAAATCTAAAATACGTGCTGTTACTTCACCAATATCTGTTAATGGTTGAATCACAGCTTCCTCAAGTCGAAAATGATCACCCCAAAAGTCTCGACGGGGATTAAAAAATCTCACCAGTTCACCATTTCGCCAATTTATTGAACCTAAATCTGTACCTTTTTGCAAATTACAAAAAACACACGCATAACAAAGATTATCCTCTGTGCTTGTTCCACCGTGTTTAACACTAATAATATGGTCAACTTGACAAGATAAGGTATCTTCCTCTGAAATTAGACAATATTCACAGATATTTCCAGCACGTTCCACAACTAACCGTCTTGTTTCTAAATTAATGTAAGTACGAGACATTTTATTTACCCTCAGTGTTGATATATTTATGGGCTTTAGCTTTTGCTAATCTAATAACGTGTTCTAAATTCAAAAAAATATCTAACTCCCGTTTTTCTTCTTTGGTGAGTTGATTATTTTTCGCTTTGTCAATTAAATCTTCTAAACGGTTTTGTGCTGTTTCTGAAAGGTGGAAATTAATTAGACTTTCGGGAGTAGTACCAGCAGCGAGAAAATCTATAAATTCGTCGTAGACTGTAATGGTTTTGACAGATGTACTCATAGTTGTATTCTTTTTTATTATTTTAACTGTTATTTACAAGTATATACATAAAATTCAGTAATTATTTTAAATCCCAGTAAATTTATTTGTCAATACAAAAAATAGAGTAATTTTACTCAATAAAATATAAAATATCATCAAATCCTGAATATCGTTATATTTAAAAGTCTAAAGAAATATAAATATCTTTATATTAATAAGAAGATTGATAGTTAAATATTTTGTAAGAGTAAAAATAACCCTGATCTTTAGCAGCAGTGGTATTTGCTGGATAGATTAGTGGATCACCCCATAAACCCAGAATAGTCATTTTTTCCTGTTGACATCGACTGTGAACTGGTAAACGAGTCGATGACTATTGAGCAAATTTGGCGCTTGAAAATGAAGGAAGCAACAATGAGTAATAATTTAGCCATCAAACTGCGTTCTGGTACTCAACAAGCTCATACAGATGCAGAAAATGTCGGTTTTATGAAATGTTTTGTTCAAGGAGTTGTAGACAGAGAATGCTTTAGTAAATTTTTGAGTAATCTGTATTTTGTTTACAGTGAACTAGAATCAGCAATTGAGAAGCATAAACAACATCCTGTAATTAGTGTAATGTATTTTCCCGAACTAAATCGCCAAGCATCTCTAGAACAAGATATGTTATTTTATCATGGTAATCTCTGGCGGAATTTCATTACACCATCAACAGCAACTCAAAAATACCTGGCGCGTATTCACCAACTTTCTACCCATGAACCTGCTTTATTATTAGGTCATGCCTATACTCGTTATATGGGTGATCTTTCCGGTGGACAAATGCTACAAAAAGTGGCTCAGTCAGCTTTGAAATTGTCTGGTTATGAAGGAACTGAGTTTTATAACTTTGCCCAAATTCCCGATAAACAGGCATTCAAAAATAAGTATCGGCAAGCATTGGATAATGTGCCTGTTGATGATGTGATGGCTGATAAAATTGTAGCAGAAGCTAACCATGCTTTCTACTTAAATATGGAGATAATTAAAGAGTTAGAACCAATTTTAATGCAAGCATTAGGTCGAGCTACATATAACGACCTAGTTTGATATTTTCACTCTGTAAATTACCTGTAAACTAACAAAAACCCTCTCCTACTCTTCTTACTTCGCGTACTTTGCGTACTTTGCGGTTTATTTCCAACAATAGTATTCACCACCAAACAAGTTTGTGTAGTCGTGAATTCTATACCCCACAAAAGCAGATAGTATTTTACAGCTATTTTCAGGTAAATAAACCACATTTTGATTTAGGTTTCGCGTCAACAATGTAGGGGCGTTCGCGAAGCGTGCTGGAAGCATCAGCATTCGGATGATAGTCTTAGGTAAAAACCGATAATTAATTGTCCGAATGCTTCGCCCTGACTGTGGTCTAAAGACATGAAAACTGCTGTAAATCAAAACCGGGTTTCTTGCAGTAAGTCCTAGCTATTTAGTTTCACTTTAGTTTCATTATTTGAAGCTAAACATACAAATGTTTTGGCAATTGGTAACAAAAGATAAATATCAACCTATTGCCAATCTACAAATTCCCACCCAACTCAAACCCAATTCAAACTTAGTGCAACTACTAGGCATTCAATTAACAGTAACTCGGAGGTTTTGATGGTCTTTCTATTACCTGGTGTCAAATTCGATTTGGACCTGATCAAAAAGTATGACACCCGCGCACCCAGATACACTAGCTACCCACCCGCTACAGAATTAACTGAAACATTTACCGCCCAAGACTTTGAAAGAGCCATCATTAATTCTAATCAACGTCAAACGCCCCTATCTTTATATTTCCACATTCCTTTTTGCCAGAGTGCTTGTTATTTCTGTGGCTGTAATACGGTGATTTCTGGCAATAAGAATATTGCCAAACCTTATCTACAAAATTTAGCGCAGGAAATCCAAAATACCAGCGAATTAATAGATACCAGCCGCAAAGTTTTGCAAATTCACTGGGGTGGTGGAACACCAAATTATTTGGAAATGCAGCAAGTTGAATTTTTGTGGGATAAGATTAATCGTTATTTCACTATTGATGAAAATGCAGAAGTTTCTATTGAAATTAACCCCCGTTATATCAGTAGAGAATATATTCTATTTCTCAGAAATATTGGCTTTAATCGCATTAGTTTTGGTATCCAAGACTTTAACCCAGAAGTACAAAAAGCCGTTAACCGTATCCAACCAGAAAAAATGCTGTTTGAGGCAATGGATTGGATTAGAGAGGCTAATTTCGCTAGTGTAAATGTAGATTTAATTTATGGTTTACCCTACCAAAATCTACATACTTTTAGAGAAACTGTCACAAAGACAATTGCTCTAGATCCTGATCGAGTTGTGGTGTTTAATTTTGCCTATGTACCTTGGATGAAACCTGTACAAAAAAGAATTGATCCGGCTACATTACCCGGCGCTCAGGAAAAGTTAGATATCCTGAAAATGACCATTGAAGAATTAACAAATAACGAGTATTTGTTTATCGGTATGGATCATTTTGCGAAAACTAATAATGAATTAGCGATCGCTCAACAAAATGGTACTCTCAAACGCAACTTCCAAGGTTATACAACTCACGCAGAAACCGAACTTTTTGGTTTTGGTTCTACATCTATTAGTATGTTAGAAGATGCCTATGCTCAAAACCATAAAGGTTTAAAGGACTATTATCAAGCTGTAACAGCAGGTATTCTTCCCACCAGTAAAGGCATTAAATTAACCCAAGATGATATCATCAGACGGGATGTAATTATGTCTATTATGTCTCACTTCCAGTTACATAAATCAGACATTGAAAAGAAATATCACATCAATTTTGATGGATATTTTGCCCAGGAACTAGAAGAATTAAAACCTCTGGAAGATGATGGACTGGTCAATTTATTAGCCGACGAAATCCAAATTACCGATACTGGTAGATTATTAGTGAGAAATATCGCCGTTAACTTTGATACTCATAGCAGAATTAAAGAAACAAAATTCTCTCGTGCTATTTGAGTATGGTAATTGGTAATTGGTAATTGGTGATTGGTAATTGGTAATTGGTAATTGGTAATTGGTGATTGGTAATTTGTAATTCGTTAAATACCCTAATTATCTAATAATTGGGGTATATTTTTATGTTGATGGCATTAACAGGAATTAACAATTATGATAGCTTGAATCCTTTATCTACAACTTTTGATTTAAATAAATATATCAACAGGTAGAAAAAATTATCTTTCAATACTAATAAATTTGATACAGTATAAACTATAGAGGTAATCGGCAATGATTAATATTATTGCTTGGATAATTTTAGGACTATTAGCTGGTGCGCTTGCCAAAGCTGTTTATCCTGGTCATCAAGGCGGTGGCATTGTCTCAACAATAATTTTAGGTATTGTAGGTGCTTTTATCGGTGGAACTTTATTTACACTCCTCCGCACTGGTACTCTACAATTTGCGTCTGCAACTTTAAGTATTCCCGGTCTTTTGGTGGCAATAATTGGCGCGATACTTGCGATTTATTTATGGACGCTATTCCAAAGAAGTAGCCGAGCCTAAATTCAATTTTAGATTTTGGATTTTAGATTTTAGATTTTAGATTTTGGATTTTGGATTTTGGATTCGGGATTTTGGATTTTGGATTTTAGATTTTGGGTTTTGAAGTTGGAAATTTGAATTAATTGTTTGGAAATTTGAATTAATTGTATTGTATGTTTTTTCACAAAAAAGAACCGATTCATTTTGTCAAAGTTGATGAACCTAACCCCCGCTTTGCTCAATTACTTCTAGAGCAATTTGGCGGTGCAACTGGAGAACTCACAGCCGCTTTGCAATATTGGGTGCAATCTTTTCATGTAGAAAATCCTGGTATTCGGGATATGCTCCAAGATATTGCCATTGAAGAATTTGGTCATTTAGAAATGGTTGGTAAACTCATAGAATCTCATACAAAAAATACCGACCAAACCGAAGTTTACAACAGCACTCTTTTTGCTATTCGCGGAATAGGACCTCATTTTCTTGATAGTCAAGGTCATGCTTGGACTGCAAATTACTTGAATGAAGGTGGTGATGTAGTTCGAGATTTACGGGCGAATATTGCCGCAGAAGCTGGCGCAAGGCAAACTTATGAAGAGTTAATTAAACTGGCAACAGATCAAGGAACTAAAAATACTTTAGTGCATTTGTTAACAAGAGAAATTTCGCATACCCAAATGTTTATGAAAGCTTTGGATTCTTTGGGTAAGTTGACTGATCCTATGTTTGGTAATGTTCAACCAGATGAAACTGTTTCTCTTTATTACAACTTATCTACAAATGGAACTGAGCCAGATCAACGAGGTCCTTGGAACTCTGAACCAACATTTAATTATGTCGCTAATCCTTTAGAACGTCGAGCTTAATAAATAGTCGAGTTTTCGTAGGTTGGGTTAAGCGATAGCGCAACCCAACAAAAGCCTATCAATGTTGGGTTTCCTAACGTCAACCCAACCTACATAATTCTATTTTTTGGGCTTAACCGAAAAGTATTGACTCTGAACCAACATTTAATTATGTGGCTAATCCTTTAGAACGTCGAGCTTAATAAATAGTTGGCAAATTGTAATTTAGAGCAGGAGTCAGGAGTCAGGAGTCGTAAGGGCGAAGCATTGGGGCGACTAATGATAAATTTTTGTCCAAGGCTATTTTCCTGTAAGGGCGAAGCATTCGGGCAACCAATTATCAATTTTATGAAAAGGCTATTTTCCTGTAAGGGCGAAGCATTCGGGCAACCAATTATCAATTTTATGAAAAGGCTATTTTCCGAATGCTTCGCCCCTACTTCGCCCGTACAGGAGTCAGGAGTCAGGATCAAGACTTAGTTTTTCTCACCTAGTCACCAGTCACCAGTCACCAGTCACCAGTCCCCAGTCCCCTGTCACCTCTCAACTACTGACTTTGCTATTACCCCTAACTGCAAACCAGGGGGAAAAGTCCCTTCTTCTTTAATCCGCTTTATTTCCCCTTCGCTAATTTGCAAATTTAACTCTTGTGCTAAACACTTGACAGTATCTCCCCTATCAATCACGCCAGCTACTGTACCTGCGGGAGAAAGTACGGTGATTTGGGGTAGCTGCTCGTTTTCTAGTTTGTTGATAACGTCTGCTAAAGAAGTTGATTCGCTGACAGTGGGTATTGTGTTCAGAGGATGAACAATAGTTTGCAAAGTTTCAGTTTCCCACTGACTTCTTTCCGTGATCCGCAAATCATCAATTTTCACTAAACCCCGATAACGTCCATCGGATGCAGCAAAATAAGTATGTGCAATGTGTGATGTATGGGGAAAAGATGTATCTAAAAGATATAAGTCCGCAAACTCCCGTAATGTTTTATTTGCGTCAACTACGCGAAAATCACGAGTCATCGCGTCAACTGCTTGGAGTTTAATCAGAGTTTCTTGCAGGGTGGTAACATTGTCATAGGTATTGGCATTACGAATTGCAAACCAACCTAATAATACAATCCACAAACCTGTTACCAATTCCTGGGTAAAGAAATCTAGAGCAAATCCGAAAGCGATCGCACAATAACCTAAAATTTGTCCAGACTTAGCCGCCCAATGTACTGCTTGAAAGCGATCGCCTGTAACTTTCCACAGTGCTGCTTTTAATACCTGTCCCCCATCCAAAGGTAAACCAGGAATCAAGTTAAATAAAGCCACAACCAAGTTAATTCTTGCTAAATCCCTGACCATAACATTTAATAATGTAGTATCAGGAATCACTTGATAACCTAGAGTTAACAACAAAAACAGGATAATACTTACCGCAGGACCAGCGATCGCCACTTGAAAAGCTTTACCTGGAGTTTTTGACTCTTCCTCTATCGCTGCAATACCACCAAAGAAAAACAGCGTAATCGAATTAACTTTAATTCCTTGGGACTGCGCCACTAAACTATGCCCCAACTCATGCAACAGCACAGAAGTAAATAACAGCAGTGCCATTACCAGTCCTGCACTCCAAGCCGTGACAGTTCCCCATTCTTGGTAAGCAACCCCAAAATTTAAAGTTGCCAACCCAACAATTACAAACCATAGGGAGTCCAAAAACAAAGGAATGCCAAATAAAGATCCAATTTGCCAATTTTTTTGCATTACATCAATTTATTTATATATTTCTTATATTTCTCACCATAGCAGAAGGCAGGGGAAGTAGGGCAGGTAGGGGAGGTAGAAGTTATTAATTATTAATTATCAATTATCAATTATCAATTATCAATTATCAATTATCAATTATCAATTATCAATTATCAATTATCAATTATCAATTTTCCATTGTCTCATAGTCACCAGTCCCCAGTCCCCAGTCCCCAGTCACCAGTCCCCAGTCACCAGTCACCAGTCCCCAGACATAAAAAAGCGGTAAGTAAGTTAATGTTTACCTACCGCCGAATTTTTAAGTTACTCTCTAGTAAAAGAGCATTAAATTAAACTTATAAACGACCGATGTTAGTCAGTCCTAAAACAATACCAATACCAATTACATGACCAAAAGCCATTGCACCGATAAAACCTGCTACACTTACGGGAAGTAAAGGCATTTGGGGTCCTACTTTGGGCGCTTTACTTGCCAAACTGAGTAAAAGTACCACCAAACAACTGGCACTGATAATAATACCAACTGTAGGACTCCACTCAGGTGTAGCGGGTACGGATGCTGCTGCTAATAAAATAGATGATAACAAGATGTATTCTCCTATTATGAAAAATGAATCCAAACCTACAAAATTATAGAATTAGCTAGGACAAAGCAAAAGTTTTTCCTTTAAATTAATGTACTTTTGTAATTATTTTTAATTTCCCCCGTCATTTATTAAACTTATCTCACACTTAAATGCGAGTTAAAATTTGCGGAATTACTCAACCACAGCAGTCTTTAGCTATAGCTAACTTAGGTGCAACCGCACTAGGATTTATTTGTGTGCCAACTTCACCACGCTACGTTACCATAGAACAGATACAAGCAGCAGTAGCACCACTACCAGATAATATTGATAAAATTGGCGTTTTTGCCAACAGCAGCATTTTACAAATTAGTGAAACTGTACAAACATCTAAATTAACGGGTGTACAGTTGCACGGAGATGAAACACCAGAATTTTGTGATCAATTACGTCAAATTTTACCAAACATAGAAATTATTAAAGCCTTGCGAGTGAGAAATTTACAACAACTAGAAACCACAGCTAACTATATTGACTATGTAGATACTTTACTATTAGATGCTTACCATCCCCAACAATTAGGAGGAACAGGAAAAACATTAGATTGGGAAATGTTACAAGCTTATAAACCTAGTCGTCCTTGGTTTTTAGCAGGAGGACTAACACCAGATAATATATTAACAGCTTTAAGTCAAATTCATCCCGATGGAATTGATTTATCTAGTGGTGTAGAACGTTCACCAGGAGATAAAGATTTAGATAAAGTAGAGTTATTATTTGCTAGGTTAAAGTCTGTGTGAGTATTCAGCTATCAGTAATCAGTAATCAGTTTACTGAAAGCTGATAAATGAATGATTTTGTCAGCATCAGGACACCCTTCGGGAAATCAAAAGTCAAAAATTAAAAATTAAAAATTAAAAATCCGCGTTCATCTGCGTTCAAATTTTGTCATAATCAGGTGGTTATCGAGTTTCGACTACGCTCAACTACCGCGACTTGTACTGAGCGGTTAGTGAGCGCAGTCGAACTATGTCGAAGTAAGTCGAGATAATATCCAGGATTTAAGGATAGATTACATCAGGTTTTATACTAGTTGTTTTTTGTATTTGATTTGTCGTATATTGAGAATAGGCGATCGCTCAAATCTTGAGGTAGTGATAAAATAGAAAAATCAGGACAAAAATCAGGACAAAAATAAAGACAACCGTGTTTAATTTGGTTCTTCAGTACATAGTATGCCAAACTATTAATTAAACATCAAAAATGTGTTTAAAAATAAAGGCAAAAATGGCAGAAACAAATCACTAAACTTACGCCTGGAAGGGTTGCACAAGCGATGCCTGGGATTTTAGTCAGGGTTTCCACTCCTGCCCAACCGCCAAAACCACGGGGTAAATCTCCCGGCTGGAAGACCGGACAGAACAGACAACGTAGAATTCGCTATCCTATCGTTAAAAAGCGTACTTCACCTTCACGTAAAGCCCAGCCAAAAACTGCTTGATTTCTCATTTTTTGAATTTTTTACTTTGCTTTTTTTCAACTCAGCTTCCCTGAGTCATTTTGTGTTTTTAGTCTAAAGTTCAGTAGTTATACTTAAACGTAGTCTAAAACCTCATAAAACATCAACTACTCATCCCTACACCTAGCGAGAGAGTGTAGAAGAGGCAGGGGAGCAGGGAGCAGAGAGCAGGGAAAATTATTTGTATTTTCCCAGTCCCCAGTCACCAATCACCAAAAAATAAGATAATTGTTTTTTTCTAAAGTATTGTTACCAGAGCGTGATATGATTCAACTGACTGAATGTGCAGTCACCCTATTTAGCTGTACTGGTTTCAAGTCCCGTGAGCTTGTCAGAAGAACAAATTGTACCCACTCCGACAACAGAACAAGATACTCAAGCTAGTTCTGAAGAAAAACAGCCAGCAAGCTCCTCCATGCAGGAGTTTTATCAACTCTATCAAGAGTTGTTGGTAATCACGCTTGTGTTAACAGGGGTCATTTTCATCTCTGTTTGGGTTTCCTATTCCCTCAACATTGCTCTAAATTATTTATTAGGGGCGTGTGCAGGTGTGCTTTACTTGAGGATGTTGGCCAAAGATGTAGAGCGATTAGGTACAGAGAAACAAAAGCTGAGTAAAACCAGGTTAGCTTTATTAGTCATCCTGATTTTGTTAGCATCAAAGTTGAAACAACTGGAAATCATGCCCATATTCTTGGGATTTCTCACCTATAAAGCCACACTCATCATCTATGTAGTTAGAGTGGCGTTTATATCTGACTCCACAAAGCTCCGGCAACCTTAAAACGCTCTGTTTCTCCAGTAAGATGAGAGAAGCGATCCAACTAACAAGAAAATGCTGAATTTTCTGAACTTTTACTCCCTTCCATTGGCAGAATTGGAAGTGGGTAAACATCTGTACTGGCAAATAGGCAACTTAAAGCTACATGGACAGGTGTTTCTCACCTCCTGGTTTGTAATTGGCGTATTAACACTGGTTTCCATCTTGGCAAGCAGCAACGTTAAACGCATTCCTAGCGGCATTCAAAACTTGATGGAATTTGCCCTAGAATTTATTCGGGACTTAGCAAAAAACCAGATCGGCGAAAAAGAATATCGCCCCTGGGTGCCATTTATCGGCACATTGTTTTTGTTTATTTTCGTGTCTAACTGGTCAGGGGCATTAGTTCCATTTAAACTAATTCATTTGCCAGAAGGTGAACTGGCCGCTCCCACCAGCGACATTAACACAACAGTTGCCTTAGCACTGTTAACTTCATTAGCTTACTTCTATGCTGGATTCAGCAAGAAAGGCTTAGGGTACTTCGGCAACTATGTGCAACCAGTTTCCTTCATGTTGCCCTTCAAAATTATTGAAGATTTCACCAAGCCTCTTTCCCTAAGCTTCCGTTTATTCGGTAATATCTTAGCTGATGAATTGGTCGTAGGCGTGCTAGTGTTGCTAGTGCCTCTATTTGTACCATTGCCAGTAATGGCCTTGGGATTATTCACAAGTGCTATTCAAGCCCTAATTTTTGCCACCCTCGCCGCCGCCTATATTGGTGAAGCGATGGAAGATCATCATGGCGAAGAGCATGAGGGACATCACTAAACCCCTCAGATGACAAAAGTCAGTCATGAGGTGACAGGTGACAGGTGACAGGTGACAGTTATGAGGTGACAGGTGATGGGTGACAGGTGACAGAAAGTAGTCAACAGTCAACCGAGAGCAGTCAACCAAAAAACAACATCTGATCGCTGAAAGCTGATAACTGATAGCTGACTACTAAACAACTCTACAAGTTCAACAACTAACCACTGTATAAAGTAAGGAAAGAATATCATGGATCCATTAGTTTCTGCTGCTTCCGTATTAGCTGCTGCTCTCGCTGTTGGTTTGGCTGCAATCGGCCCTGGTATTGGTCAAGGTAACGCAGCAGGACAAGCTGTGGAAGGTATTGCTCGTCAGCCTGAAGCAGAAGGTAAAATTCGCGGTACATTGTTGCTCAGTTTGGCGTTCATGGAAGCGTTAACCATCTACGGTCTAGTAGTTGCTCTCGTACTGTTGTTTGCTAACCCCTTCGCATAATTAGTACACAGTCTGAGTACACAGTCTGAGTGCTGAGTGACAAAAATTAGGAGTTAGGAGTTAGGAGTTAGGAGTTGAATTAATGACTCACTAACTCATAACTCATAACATCCACCAATCATAACTCAGGACTACAACCATAGATAGGAACAAGCAACAATGACACACTGGATCACCTTATTGGCAGTAGAAGAAGTTGCCAAAGAAGGGGGCTTGTTTGACTTAGATGCGACTTTGCCCTTGATGGCAATCCAGTTTCTAGTTTTAGCCCTGATATTGAATGCAACTCTCTATAAACCATTGGGTAAAGCCATTGATGGACGTAATGAATATGTCCGTAACAATCAATTGGATGCCCAAGAACGCTTGTCAAAAGCGGAAAAGTTAGCCGAGCAGTATGAACAAGAACTAGCCGGCGCAAGAAGACAAGCACAAGCGATTATTGCCCAAGCTCAAGCAGAAGCGCAAAAAACAGCAGCCCAGAAAATAGCTGCCGCGCAGCAAGAAGCCCAAGCACAAAGAGAAAAAGCAGCTGGTGAAATTGAGCAGCAAAAACAACAAGCTTTAGCTTCCTTAGAAGCTCAGGTAGATGCCCTCAGTCGCCAAATACTAGAGAAGCTGTTAGGTGCTGACTTAATAGGCCAACGCTAACTCGCAGAATTGTCGGGGAAGGGAACAGGGAACACTTCGACAAGCTCAGTGCATCGCAGGGAACAGGGAACAGTGAAGAAAGTAATCACTGAAAACTGACCACTGACCACTGACTACTGACAATAGATTTTGAATTTGGCAGCGCAGTTGTGGATAGAAAATCATGGGGACTTTTGTACTATTGATGGCGGAAGCAGCCGCCGTCGGAGGTGAACTGGCAGAGGGAGCAGAACATAGTGGTTTTGGTCTAAATACTAATATTTTAGAGACCAACCTAATTAACCTTGCCATTATTATTACTGTACTGTTTGTTTTCGGACGTAAGGTTTTGGGTAATACCCTCAAATCTCGTCGAGAAAATATTGAAACAGCAATTAAGAGTGCAGAGCAAAGAGCAGCGTCAGCTGCAAAGCAATTGCAAGAAGCGCAACAAAAGCTAACGCAAGCTCAAGCTGAAGCTACCAGAATTAAAGCTGATGCAGAAGTAAGTGCAAAAACTGCTGGTGAGGCTATTTTGGTTCAAGCTGCTGCTGACATTGAGAAAATGCAAGCTGCTGGTGCGGCTGACTTGAATGCAGAACTAGAGCGCGTAATTTCTCAATTGCGTCAAAAAGTAGTAGCTCAAGCACTGCAAAAGGCGGAAGCTGAACTCAAGACTGGCATTGCTGAGGATGCTCAAAAAACTATTATTGACCGTAGCATCGCTCAATTGGGAGGTTAGAAACCATGAAAAGTAATGCAGCTACAGCAGAAGTAGCCCAGCCTTATGCACAGGCTTTGTTATCCGTTGCTCAAGCAAATAATTTGACAGAAGAGTTTGGTGCAGATGCACGGACTCTAGTTAGTTTGATTTCTGGTTCTGGGGAATTGCAAAACTTTTTGGATAACCCCTTTATTCAACCAGAAAACAAAAAGAATTTCCTCAAACAATTGTTAGGGGAAGGTGTTAACCCCTATCTGAGAAATTTCATTTTGCTGTTGGTTGATAGAAGACGAATTTCTTTTCTAGAGCCAATTTTACAGCAGTATGTAAACCTGTTACGGGAATTGAATCAAACGGTTTTAGCAGAAGTAACTTCTGCTGTTCCTTTGACAGATGCACAACTGCAAACAGTGAAAGAAAAGGTTATTTCTATTACCAAAGCACGGGAAGTAGAAATTGAAACCAAAATCGACACCGATTTAATTGGTGGTGTGGTGATCAAAGTCGGTTCTCAAGTTATTGATGCCAGCTTACGTGGTCAACTACGTCGCCTTTCTTTGCGCTTAACTAATGGTTAGGTAATGGGTAATGGGTAATGGGTAATGGGTAATGGGTAATGGGTAATGAATCATATTCTTCCCAGTCACCAGTCACCAATCACCAATCACCGTTTACCAAAAACTTCTTTTGTCTTGAAAGAACACTGAACAATAGGCATAATGAGCATTTCAATTAGACCTGACGAAATCAGCAGCATTATCCAACAACAAATCGAGCAATATGACAAGGAAGTCAAAGTTGCTAATGTTGGTACTGTACTGCAAGTTGGTGATGGTATTGCCCGGATCTATGGCTTAGAAAAAGCTATGGCTGGGGAACTCCTAGAATTTGAAGATGGTACTGTTGGTATCGCCCAAAACTTAGAAGAAGATAACGTTGGTGCGGTATTGATGGGTGAAGGCCGCAATATCCAAGAAGGCAGCACCGTTACCGCTACTGGTAGAATTGCTCAAGTAGCTGTAGGTGATGCTTTAATCGGTCGTGTTGTTGACGCTTTGGGTCGCGCTATTGATGGTAAGGGCGAAATCAAAACTGGCGAAAGTCGTTTGATTGAATCCCCAGCCCCCGGTATTATTGCACGTCGTTCTGTACATGAACCCATGCAAACTGGTATTACCGCTATTGACTCGATGATTCCCGTAGGTCGGGGTCAGCGTGAGTTGATTATCGGAGACCGCCAAACCGGTAAAACTGCGATCGCTATTGACACCATCATTAACCAAAAAGGTGAAGATGTAGTTTGTGTATACGTAGCCGTTGGTCAAAAAGCTTCCACCGTTGCTAACGTTGTGCAAACTTTACAAGAAAAAGGCGCGATGGACTACACCGTAGTTGTCGCCGCTAACGCCAGTGACCCTGCAACTTTACAATTCTTAGCTCCCTACACAGGCGCTTCTATTGCTGAATACTTCATGTATAAAGGCAAAGCGACCCTGATTGTTTATGATGATTTGTCTAAGCAAGCTCAGGCTTATCGTCAGATGTCCTTGTTGTTACGTCGTCCACCCGGACGGGAAGCGTACCCTGGAGACGTATTCTACATTCACTCTCGCTTGTTGGAACGTGCTGCTAAACTCAGCGATGAATTAGGTAAAGGTAGTATGACTGCATTACCTATCATTGAAACCCAAGCTGGTGACGTATCCGCTTACATTCCTACCAACGTAATTTCTATTACTGACGGTCAGATTTTCTTATCTTCTGACTTGTTCAACTCTGGTATCCGTCCTGCGGTTAACCCCGGTATCTCCGTATCCCGTGTAGGTTCTGCGGCACAAACCAAGGCGATGAAGAAGGTAGCAGGTAAGATTAAACTGGAATTGGCTCAGTTTGACGACTTACAAGCGTTCGCGCAATTTGCTTCTGACTTAGATAAAGCTACTCAAGATCAGTTAGCTCGTGGTGTACGTTTACGGGAATTGTTGAAACAGCCCCAAAACGATCCTCTATCTGTAGCTGAACAAGTAGCGATTCTCTACGCTGGTATTAACGGTTATTTAGATGACATTGCTGTAAACCAAGTTACCAGCTTTGTTAGAGGTTTCCGTGAATACTTGAAGACTGGTAAGAACTCCTACTACTCAGCAGTACAAGGCAGCAAAGTATTGGGAGATGCTGAAGAAGCAGCCCTCAAAGAAGCTTTAGCTGATTACAAGAAGACCTTTTTAGCTACAGCGTAACAGTTAATGGGTAATGGGTAATGGGTAATAGGTAATAGCAAGAACTTTTACCCAATTACCAATTACCAATTACCAATTACCAATGACCTAAATATTATGCCTAATCTCAAAGCAATACGCGATCGCATTCAGTCGGTCAAAAACACCAAAAAAATTACCGAAGCTATGCGGCTAGTGGCTGCGGCGAGAGTACGTCGCGCTCAAGAGCAGGTAATTGCCACCCGTCCCTTTGCTGACCGTTTGGCACAAGTATTATTTGGTTTACAAACTCGCTTAAAGTTTGAAGATGTAGACCTACCACTACTGAAAAAACGGGAAGTTAAATCTGTTGGTTTGTTGGTAGTTTCAGGTGATAGAGGTCTGTGTGGCGGTTACAATGCTAACGTGATCCGTCGTGCAGAAAACCGCGCTAAGGAACTCAAAGCGGAAGGTTTAGATGTAACTTTTGTGATCGTGGGTCGCAAAGCTACTCAATACTTCCAACGTCGTGGTTACAAAATTGATGCTAACTACACTGGTTTAGAACAAATTCCTACAGCAGCAGAAGCTACTAATATCGCTGATGAGTTGCTTTCTTTGTTCTTGTCAGAAAAGGTAGACAGAATTGAGTTAATTTATACTCGCTTCGTGTCTTTGGTGAGTTCTCGTCCTGTGGTGCAAACTTTGTTACCTTTGGATACTCAAGGTTTGGAAACCGCAGATGATGAAGTTTTCCGCTTAACTACTCGTGGTGGTCAGTTCCAAGTGGAACGGGAAAAGGTAGCTAGTACAGTTCGCGCTTTACCCCGTGACATGATTTTTGAACAAGACCCTGTACAAATTTTAGATTCTTTATTGCCTTTATATCTGAGCAATCAGTTATTAAGAGCTTTACAAGAGTCCGCAGCTAGTGAACTTGCTGCACGGATGACTGCGATGAGTAATGCTAGTGATAATGCTGGTCAACTCATTAGCACTTTGACTCTTTCTTATAATAAGGCGCGTCAAGCTGCTATTACTCAGGAACTTCTGGAAGTTGTGGGTGGTGCGGAAGCACTTAGTTAATTTGGTAGTTGGTGATGGGTGATGGGTAATTGAATTGGTAAGATTATTATTTATCACCTATTGCCGATTACTTGATGAGGTTTAAGAAGGAATGAACCACGAAGATTTATCAGACCCAAAATGCACACTTTTTCAGGTATACCCTTCAAAATCCTGGCATCTTTTTCTTGTTTATTAGCCTCAAACCTTCAATATATCTAGCTTTTGTCTTTATTCAGCAACCGCTAACTACCTTGTCACCCGTTAAGGAATAGCGGGCAGGATGCCACAAGAAATTTTTAGACATTGGGAAATTTTGTATTTTTTATAATCCAAAATCTAAAATCCAAAATCTAAAATCGGATCATCTTCTCAAAACTAACTGAAAGGAATTTAAATATCCGGTAATAGTTTTTTCTAATGTGGAACGCTGTTTTCTAGAAACTATTGCCATGACTTGATATAATCTTCCTTCAGCAACATACATCCTATTTGTAGTTACTTTACCAGCCGAATCTATATACTGAATTTCTTTACCTGGATGACTGTTGGAACTGCGAATATTACGTTCACTAATTAAATTGCTTTGTGTTGCTTTTAAAGTATTTTCTTTGGCTTGATTCAATATTTGTTGTAGGCTAGTCATCTTAGCATAGCTGTAAGGAAATTCATTGTAAGTGACTAAATACGCAACTTCCTGTTCCGGTGGTTGGGCTACAAATATGTTTAATTTTATTTCTCCCATGTAGGTTTTTTGAATTTGAGTTTTCGTGTTTGGTCTGACTGGCATTAAAACTTGAAAACTCTTATCTGGGGGAGTAAATATTTTCCATTGTGACTGCACTACTTCGGGAACATTTGGTTTTTTGTGAGTAGCTATAGGTTGGGATTTACTTACCTCGGCAGAAATAAACCCACTATAAACAAAAGTGGCAGTAATGAAAGGTATTAAAAATTCAATATTCAATTTCATATTCATAATTTGTAGCCCTCGCAGATGCGGTTTTTATTGTTGCTGCTATTTATAACCTAAAAGCAGATAAAGCCGCACCTATTAATCCTACTTGTTGGTTAAGGATTATATGCACCGGTATTTCTTCGAGGAGGGAACGCATTCTGCCTTTTTGGGTGAAATTTAACATAAAACTCCCATTTTGCATCAAGGGCAGAATTTTCGGGGCAATGCCTCCAGCAATATATAATCCTCCGTAGGGTAAGAGTTTTAAGGCTAAGTTGCCGGCTTCTGCACCGTAAGCTTCGACGAACATTTGTATGGTTTGTTCTGATAGGCGATCGCGTTTTTCTAAAGCTGCACTACCAATAGCAGCACCAGGATCAACGGTTTTTTCTGCTTTTCCGGCTTCTTGTTCCCAGCTTCTGACTATTTGGGCTATTTCTGGGTTTTCTGTGTCTATTTGTCTATCTCTTAAAAATTGGTAAATGGAAGTGATCCCTAAACCGGAAACTACTCTTTCTACAGATGCACGTTGAATATCATGTTTAGACAATAAATATTTCAACAGTTGAAATTCTAATTCATTGCGGGGGGCAAAATCTGCGTGGCCACCTTCGGAGGGAAAAACTTGATATTGGTTTCCTTGTTTGATTAAAAAACCTTGTCCTAAACCTGTTCCTGCACCAATAACCGCCATCGGTGCATCAGGTTGATATTTACCAACTTGTAAGGTGACTAAATCTTGTGTGGTTAAACCAAAAATACCATAACCGACGGCTGCAAAGTCATTAATTAGGGAAATTGCCGGAATATTTAATTGTTTTGCTAATCTTTCCGTGTCTAAAAACCAAGCTAAATTAGTGAGTTTAGCGGTGTTTTGTACTACGGGTCCGGCGATCGCAAAACAAGCTTTTTCTGGTGTAGATGTATTGCCTGTTGATAGATTCGCTGCGGCTAAAAATTTTTGGACAATTGGCACTAAATCAGGAAAATCTCCACTGCGGTAACTTTCCTCATACAAGGTTTTTAAACCTAATGAGTTTGAAGACTCTACCAGGCGTAAAATTGTTTTCGTGCCACCGATATCTCCCGCTAATAGTAATGTCATAAAATTTATCAGTTAGTTTGTTAGTTTGTTGGTTTGTGTGTGACTTGTACTTTAATTATTTACCTATCAGTAAACAGTATTGATATTTTTCAGGTTTACTTCCAAATAATTGCTCGAAATCAAATATTCTGACTCCTGACTCCGGTTGGTGAGCGAAGCGATGCACTGAGCGCGCTCGAAGTGTCGAACCAGTGACTCCTGACTTATACAAATCTTACTACTTCCTCTACTGTAGTTAAATGGGAAGTATCTCCTTTTAGTTCTAGCAACCATTGTGATTCTTGACGCACCACTTTTACTAAAGAACATAATGTAGCTTTAACTTCTGCTTTAGCTATATCCCCCACAAATCCCATTGCCGCACCTAACACAGAAGCCCCATGTGCTACTAACAGAATATCATCTGGCCAAAATTCTGCTGCTAAACATCTAGCGGTTTGTGCAGAACGATATCTCACTTGTTCATGGGTTTCGGGATATTTTGCTGCTATCTGGGGTGTGTAGCCTGTGTCTATTCTAGGAAATAATGCTTTTAATTCTGGGGTTGAGAGTCTTTCTGGTTCTTCTGTCATCCATGCGGGATTTAACCACTCACTTAAACCTGTTTCTAGTCTAATCTCTAATTCTAATGCTTCGGCGACTGCGTTGGCGGTTTGCACTGTTCGCAAAAAAGGAGATGCGAAAATATGTTTGATTTTTTCGCCTTTGAGTCTTTTTGCTAGTTGTTGTGCTTGGATCATGCCATCATCTGATAATGGTGGATCATAGCGTTTTTCGGCTGTGAGAAACCAGTCAGGGTTTACAAAATCAAGGCGGTTGGCGTGTCTGGCGATCCAAATAATTTGACTCATGGGGCAAATTTTACAGGTATCAATGCTTGTATTTTGGGTATGTTTTAAATATTAGGGCATAATTGTTATGTTTTGTGATCTTGAAGATGATTTTGTTTTTTTAATGAACCACGTTATGCGAAGCATTTCCCGAAGGGTAGACGCGAAGGACACGAAGAGAAGAGGGAAGTGAAGAAGGAAGTGATTTTTTGTAATATCAACCACTAATTTATCTCTTCTCATAGTTGGCTTACCTGATAAAATTTGTGGATCTGAATGAATGTATTTTCCCCAGTTCATGATTTAAACCATCCCTGATTTTCGGTAATTTCATTTCTTTAATTTTATCTCACGTTTCTCACTAAAAAATTATCATGTCCACAACTTTTTTGAAAACGTCTTAAAATCTCTGTACTACAAATTCCGGGGGTACCATCTTTAGAATAATAAAAAAATACTTCTTATAAAAATCTACCATAATCAGAACAAACAGGATCTATCCCATTAACATTCCATTTTTTGTTAGCAGTAATAAAAGTAGACTTTAAATCTTTAATCGTAGTGCAAAAAGGTTTCTCTGGACTTTTATAATCTGAAGGAATAACTAGAGAATATTTTAAATTTCTACTTAATGTCAGATATTCTATAGGTTTTTTACCCGTACAAATTCCATGTTTTTGCCATTGATGATCAAAAAGTCGATCATTGGGAAATAAACCTCTAAACTTTTGCTTAACTAATGGTGGTAATTTTTCTGTAGAACAGTTAGCAGGATAACCTTGTTGATATTGTGGCCAAAGTCCATGTAAAACAAAACCGTATTTTTTCCCTGTTCCCAACTCATTTCTTTAACTCGTTTGGCCATGGTGTATGCACCGATATAAGTCCCTAAAGTTTTTGTCCAACTTGTGGCCATGCGCCATCTGACTGTGGGTAAACTACTTTGTGTGGCAGTGGATGTAGTTTTTCTAGCACAGGCTGTTGTCAGTACGGCTGTTGCAGTGGCGATCGCCCCAGTGTTGATAATTAGCTTGATAATTAGCGGGCAAGATGCCCGCACCACAAGAAATATTTGTATATTTTTTGTATTTGAAATTCCCTAAGATTTTCACTATTTTCAATTTTCAATCATGGCGAAATTGTGCCATAAAACGCCGATCTATACAGTCTTTCCAGTGCCACAATAAGTGATGAGGTGGTAAGGTGAAATTTCCTCTTGTAGCTAAGGCACGCCCATCACCAGTACCAATTAAACTTAAATACTCTTTTTGTGGTTTGTAGGGTTTTAGCGATTTATTTAAAATCAATCTTCGCAAATTTTCATACAGTGGTTTACCTTGACGCACCGCAAATACACCTGCTTTTGGTAGGTGATAATTAATCATTGTGGCAATATCACCTGCTGCAAAAATCTGTGGATGACTAATAGATTGCAAATTATCATTTACTAAAATAAACCCTTTTTCATCCGTAGCAATTCCTGAATCTTTGACCCAATTTGCTGCTGAGGCTTGTGTTACCCAAAATACTTGATTACATTTTAATTTTAACCCAGATTCCGATGTAATTTCTAATTGATTATCTCTTGTAGGTGCAACTTCACAGACATTTTCACCTAAATGTAATTTTACACCTTTATTAATTACAACATCCCGCATAATTCCCCGTACAGATGGGTGATGATTTGGCATTAATTCCCCAGTACGCTGAAATAAATGTACTGTTAAATTTTCTATTCCTAATTTCTGTAAACCTGCCAACATTGATAACGCTAATTCTACACCTCCAGCACCACCACCAACCACACCAATACTTAACTGTTTTTGAGGATTTTCAGCAACCATATTTTGTAATTTATACCAATGTTCTAAAAATTGTTTAACTGGTTTAGCAGCAATTGTATATTCTGCCGCACCTGATACAGACAATTTAGCGGGAGTGCTGCCAATATCAAGAGATAGAATATCAAAATTTACCACAGTTCCGTTAGCACAAAAAACCTGATTATTTTCTAAATCCAAACCAACTACTTGATCAAGATATAACTGAGCATTAGCAAATTTGCTTAAATTTGGCAAGTCAATATGACAGTGAGAATAATTGTAAAATCCGGCAATATGTCCTGGTAACATCCCAGAGTAGGGTGTATATTGATCTGAAGTAATTAAAGTCAAATTTACTCCAGCCACAGGTTGATTACCAAAAAGTTTCAAAACAATGGCATGACTATGGCCACCACCTATCAAAACTAGGTTTTTTAGGTTTTTTAGGCTTGGTTGAGAATTTTGCTGCATCTGGAAACTGCAATAAACTGCAATAAACTGCAATAAATTTCATCAGGGATTCAATATCAATATAATCATGATTCCCATCGGTTGGTGAGGAATAATCCACTCATAGCCAATTTTTTTAAATATCCCAGTAACTCAAGATTATTTTTATGTATTTTGGTAAGAAAAATCATCCATTGGATGCTGGCAATTCAGAAGGAGGTAAAGAATAATCAAAGCGATAACTCTCATCAAGATTATTTAATGAAACTTCTACAACGACTGGAGAATAATACAATAGAAACCAGTTTATCTGCAATTAATGAATTGGAACGTTTGGCGCAAGATAATCCACAATTTCACTGGATAATTATGGATATGCTGACTAATTTTGTCAGAGAGAAAACAGCTAATCTACCCCCAGAAGAAGTAATTAGCGATTCCTTGGTAGACAAACGGATACTGATTCAATCAGCTATGATTGTAATTGGTAAAAGAGACGTAAAACAAGACCCAGAAAATGAGCAGATTGATTTAAGTTACACAGATTTAAGGGGACTAAACTTACAAGGTATAAACTTAGCACACACTAACCTTTATCAAGTTAATTTATCACAAGCAAATCTGGTTGGTGCTAACCTAGAGGGTGCTATTCTCAGTGCAGCAAATCTAGCTGGTGCAAATCTTACTAATGCTAACTTACATCGAGCTAATTTATATTTAGCGAGTTTAAAAGATGCAATTTTGGATGATGCTATCCTGGAGGGAGCAAATCTACGAGAAGCGAAGTTTACTATTTAATAGACCATATATACGCGAAAACTTCTGTTTTAAGGGGTAAAAAGGAAAGGGTAAGGAAAAAATCTTTACCTTTTTTTGTGTGAAATAAAATTTTACATATCTAAAAATTGCGGCTAAATGCTATACTGTTTTCTTCTATCATCTCCGTAATAACTCATTATTGTGAAGCATCTTTCTAGTATGTCTGCTAAAAAGACAGATGCAACATTGCATTGGTTGATCACTATCATCGTTATTGTGCTTCTGTCATTGATACTGATTGTCTTCGCATCTACTAATATTGACAAGTTATCACTTCAACAGCAAATATCTCAAAAAAATCAAGCATTAACTACTATTGCTATAGTTTTTCTGGGTGTAGCTGTCATAGTTAATGTTTATTATGCAGCCAAAAGAACTCAAGCAATAGAAAAAAATGCAATTACATCTGAGAAAAATCTAGCAATTAGTCTTGAAAATACCAAACTTCTTCAAGAAAGACTGATTGCAGAACGTTTTATTGGCAGTATTTCCCAGTTAGGACATGACAAGGTAGAAACGCGCACAGGAGCTATTTATGCTTTAGAAAGAATTGCCCAAGATTTTCCCCAAGAACATTGGACAATTATGCAAGTTCTCACTGCGTTTGTCCGCGAAAATGCACCCATACAACTAGAGAGGAAAGTACAAAAACCAGAAGATTTCATGACTATTGATTTCGGAAACAATCGTGATCGGATACGCCGACAACAGCAAGCAAATTATTCTCTACCATTAGAATCTTGGAAACTGCGTACTGATATTCAAGCAGCTTTGACTGTGATCGGGAGACGCAATTTTCAACATGATCGAGAAAATCAAAAATTAGATTTACGTAATACCGATATCAGACGAGTTGATTTAGCAGGAGCTAAACTCCAAGGGGTAGACTTACGGGGATCTGATGTGTGTGGTGCAGATTTGCGAAATGCGGATTTAAGTGAGGCGGTTTTGGATGGTGCTAAACTCATCGGTTCTATTCTTTATCAAGCTAACTTATTTAAGGCTAGTTTGCGGGGAGCTAATTTGAGTCGTTCTAATCTCAATCTTGCCAATTTATATGGAGTCAACTTGAGTTCCGCTAATTTGTTTGGTGCAAGTTTGCGTTCAGTTAATTTGCAATCTGCCAACTTGTATAAAGCTAATTTGCAACAAGCTAATCTCAAGGCTGCTAATTTATCAGGTGCTAAGTTATTTTTAGCTAATTTGCAAGGTGCGAAATTAGGGAAAACTAATTTACGTTTAGCAGGGTTAATTGCTGCAAATCTTAATGGTGCAAATCTTAATGGTGCAAATTTACAAGGTGCAAATTTGAATGCTGCAAAATTACAGCAAACAGATATTTATTTTGCTAACCTTAGTGCAGCTAGTTTAACAGAAGCCGATTTAAATCACGCTAATTTGATGGGTGCTAATCTTTCTCAAGCAATACTTGATGAAGCTAATCTTTCTGAAGCTAATCTCATCGGTGCTAATTTATTAGGCGCTCAACTTGATGATGTTAAACTGACTGGGGCGATTTTAAATGGTGCTAAAAACCTGAAATCTGAACAGATCATTAACGCAGTGGGCGATCACACTACTCGCCTTCCTGATTATATCGAAGCGCCAGCTAATTGGCGAGAATCTGTTTAATTCTCTAATTAATTATCTAAAACTGTCTTTTTTGCTACTTTCGGTGCATTCTACCTGTTGATGATTTTTATATTTATTGTTATTAATTCATCATATTTATCTAGTTTTAAGTTATTAAATTATGACTTATTTTTTGTGAGCAAAGCTTGATTTTAAAACCATGAATTCGTAATCAAATTAGCTTTTTATCTGAGAGGATTCATAGTATTTTTTAACCAAGGGGAATAACTGTAAGTTTTAACGTTGTTTCAAACTTTTATCTGACAAAGTTTGAAAAATAAAGTTGGAAAAATTCAGACTGCGAAAAAAAGATTATTATTTTAAGGATAAAAGTCTGATGACGTTGAATAATACTAACTCTTTTTCCTCCCGTCAGGAAATCAACATTACACCTGTTTACTCAGGTGATGCTTTTGCAACTCCCATTGACAATAGTTTAAGTTGGAGTAATCGTAGTAGCTTACCAAAAGATGCAAATATTCAGTCTCATGTGACTGCAAACAGCTATAACTCTCAAAATGGTTATGGTTTAGTCAATGCAGGAAAAGCAGTGAGTAAAGCAGTTGGTGTAACCCCCTATCCAGATGCTCCAAAATTGGGTGGAAATAATTGGGGTGCAGACATGGTAAATGCTCCCACAGCTTGGCAAAATGGACATACAGGAAAAGGTGTCATTGTTGCGGTTTTAGATACAGGCATTGACTATAATCACGAAGATTTGAAAAACAATATTTGGACAAATACCAAAGAAATTACTGGTAATGGAATAGACGATGATGGTAATGGTTATGTTGATGATGTTTTAGGTTGGAATTTTAATAGTAACAACAATAATGTTTTAGATAATAATGGACACGGAACTCATGTTTCGGGAACTATTGCCGCCGAAAATAACGGTATTGGTGTAACTGGAATTGCCTATAATTCTCAAATTATGGCAGTTAAAGTTTTAGATGAAAATGGCTCAGGTTCTTATGCAAATATCGCTAATGGTATCCGTTACGCTGTAGATAATGGTGCTAATGTTATTAACCTCAGTTTAGGAGGAAATTCTGGTAATAATACTCTCAAATCAGCTATTGAATATGCGAGCAGTAAAGGTGTAATTGTGGTGATGGCCGCAGGTAATAATGGCGATGCTACACCATCTTATCCTGCTCGTTATGCTGATAAGTCAGGTATTGCTGTGGGGGCGGTAGATCAAAATAATCAACTCACTGATTTTTCTAATCGTTCTGGTTCTCAAGAAATTAAATATGTGACTGCTCCAGGTAAGGAGGTTTATTCTACAATTCCTGATAATAAATATGCTAGTTATAGCGGTACTTCTATGGCCGCTCCCCACGTTGCTGGTGTAGTAGCTTTGATGCTGAGTGCTAACCCGAATTTAACAGAAAGTCAAGTGCGGGAAATTATCATCAGTACGGCGGAAAATAGTACAAATCCCCAACAACCACAACCTTCAAATCCTTCGCCTTCTCTACCTTCTTTCTTTCCGCCTTTAGATTCTTTTTTTCCTATTGATATGATTGATATTGGTTCTCAATTTCCTACTGATATTGGCAATATTGGTGGTAGTTTTCCCTTACCTTTTCAATCAGAATCAACTCAATTACCGTCGGTTGTTGTATCTATTAGTAATGAAGATTTAGGGTTACGGTTTGGTGATTATAATGCCAAAACTCCCAATTTAGAAACCCTTAATTACTACAGTGAGAGCAAAGATAGATGGGAATTACGGGACTATGATATGAATCTAGAAAATATGGATATTTGGAGTTTAGACTATATTTAGTTTTACCTATTGTACTTCTCACATTAGTCTAAACTTTAATAGACCTCTCCGAAAAAGATGTAGGGACAATTCATGAATTGTCCCTACGAATGGGTTTCAGGTTACGCATATTTAATTTTCGGAGATGTCTAATAATTACCCCACCCGCGCTATCGCACACCCTCCCCTTGGTAAGGGGAGAAGTGTGTACCTCATGTAACCCAAATCTATGGTTTTTAAAACCATGAATTTAAGTTTATCTATTTATGTCTAAAGTATGATATTGTCGAAGGTTGAGCAATTTTCGCTACTGCCATTTAATTTTTCTGAATTCCATAACACAAGCGACCAACTAACCATTGTGAAGTTTGATTTTTATCGTCAGTATTTTTTGCTCTTTCAGCTTTCATAGTTTCTGTTCTAATTTTCAAAGCCATAAAAAACTCTTCTAAATTATGCGTTTTTGAACCATCTTGTTCATTGCTTCTAGTTTGCCAATCCCATTCTTTCCACCAAGTAGGAATTTGTAGGTTTTCCGTCAAAATATCAAATTGTAGTTTATAAATACCAGGTTCAGGGAATTTATGAGGTTGGATGACAGCAGTAAAATTTAATTTATTTTCTTGAGGAATAATTTGCCAATCTTTAAATTCAATGGGACTATTTACTGCTGAAATAGCATCAACTGCTGTAAAATTTTTAGCGAACTTATCAAACTTTTCGGCTTTAACTTGTGCTTTCAAGGAATTAGGATCAACAAATAAACTATATTCCGACGGTGCTATGTCCACACTATAATTAATTGTTAAACTATCTTGTTGACGAGAATCTATTTGTAATAGTTCATAGTTACCTTGATTAACTTTACTAGCTGCAACTCCATCCTTAACTAAAGATAGAGTTCTTGTTATACCTTTAGGTGTTGTTGGTAGTGTTTCTAATTTAGATACTTGCTCAATGATATGATCAGGATGGAAAATCATTAACTTACTAATATCGCTATTAGCTAATGATTGATTAGAGTTATATTTTTGTAATTCACCAAAATAATATTTCACATCCTGGTAGGGTCCAATGAACAAAACATAAAATGGTCTGAGCTTTTCTGGTTGTTTACCAGAATTATAATCAAAAGTTTGAAGTTGATTATTTTTATCTATATAAACCTTACCATTAAATTCACTTTTAACAGCCCAAATACCGACAGCATAATCTTTTTTATCAGAATTAAAATAAATATCTTGGATTTTTTTATTTAATTTAGTTACATCACCGCTATTTTGTTCTAAATCGGTAATTATTACCGTCATTTTTGGCTGGTTTTTGACTGAGGGAATAATAGCAGCATCTATGGGACTAGAGACTGCTTTAAATTTAGCGTTACTGCCATCATAAAAAACAGAAGTTGCCCCAAAACTATAATATTCACTACTTGTAATCTTCTGCATGGGATTAGCAATACGATAATATTCAACTGGTAATTTCCCTGTTAATTCAAATACTGTTCTGAGAGATTTTAAAGCTTTAGTGTAGTTAGTTTCCCCATCTTTGACATAGCCTAACATCGAACCACTGCCATCTAGATAAATAGCCACATTCAGATTATCTGACTTACTAGCTGTTTGATTATTGACAGAATTAACACTGGGAATATCACATCTTAACTCTTCTTTTTTGTTGCAAGCAACTAAAAAAACTGCAATTAATACTAAAAAAGCCCATTTTATACGCATCATGTCATTTTTCTCCATTATTCAATATCAATATTTTGTTGGTTTGTTGCCAAAAATTAATACTTATTAAGTAATTTTACGGCTTCTTGTGTTGACATTCTCAGAATAATATGATTGTATAACAAATACTACTAATGTTAAATCTAAACAAAAAAACAAACTTCTAGATCAGTAGGAATTATAAGGAGGCCTAATGAATCCGTGGGAGATTATCAGAATCATTATATTTACTGTGATCGGTGCTGTACTGATGTTTTTGGGGCAGCGTCTCATATATGAAAATCAAATTATACCCATTCAAAAAGTCCCCTTGGATACATGGCTTGCTGCTGACTATACCACAGCTGCACTGATTATGTTCGGTGTTTGTCTGTTTTCCACAATTTTTTGGTGTGTGTTGGGAGCAATGAGTAAGTCTGGCGGTAGTAGCCGGGGTAAATGGTTGTTAATTTGGTTTTTGTTAGGACTGCTACCTTTACTCACCATTGCTTTTACAGTCTTTTACATCAATCGCAGCGATGAAGCGCAATTTTCATTAATGTGTTTTTTCTTGTTTGATGCTATCTGGTTGTATTGGTTAAATACCGCTACCAGTTCTCCTGAAACCGTCAAATACATTCCCCCTGGAGCTTTTTTTATCCGTCATAAACTAATGGGAGATTAACAAATGTCAATTTATGTAATTGGAATTGGTGGAACTGGTGCTAAGTGCATTGAAGCAATAATTCAATTAGCATCTATAGGACTTTTTAACGAAGAACCCCTAAATTTATTATTTGTTGATGCTGATGAAAATAACGGTAATTTAGAACGAGCGCGAAAAAGTCTGAAAATTTATCAAGACTGCCATAAATTAACTTTGGCTGATAAATTTCCTTGGATGAAAACGGAAATCAGAGACTTTGGTTTATGGTCGCCTTTTGCAAATACCAGCGTTAATAAAAATCTGAGTTCATTTTTTGAATATAACCTGCTCAAAGATGATGAACCAGCATTAGGAAATTTATTTGATGTTCTCTATACTTCGGAAGAAAAAGAAGCTAATTTAGATGTCGGTTTTCGGGGTCGTCCTGCCATTGGTGCGGCGGTAATGAGTCAAGTCAAACTTGATGCTTTAGATTATGATTCATGGGGTCAACTCCTGAACCAACTGCAAACAGATACAGGGGCGGGAAAACGACCAAAGGTATTTTTATGTGGGTCAATTTTTGGCGGTACTGGTGCTTCAGGCTTGCCGACAATTGGGCGATTAATTCATAATAAGTTAGAAAACCTGAGAATCAGAAGTAAAGTAGATATTGGTTGTTTATTTGTTTTACCTTATTTTGGATTTAATCCGAGTTCGGCAGACAATTCAGAAACAGTTTATGCTCGGTCTGATCAGTTTTTATTAAATACAGAAGCCGCCCTGCGTTATTATGGTGGTCAGGCACAAGAAACTTTTGATACTGTCTATTTATTGGGTAATCAGAACTTATCTCCAGTTAAAGTTTTCAGTGTGGGCAAAAACACCCAACGTAATGATCCGCATTTTCTGGAAATGTATGCAGCATTAGCCGCCAGACAATTTTTATTAAACACAACTCCCCAGCAAAAAAGTGTAGTGTTAATGAACCGGGAGAATTTAAAAAATATCACTTGGCGAGATATTCCTGAACAAAAATTAGTCACTGCTGAATTAGTAAATGCCACTCGGTTTGTCTTTGCGTGGTTAGCTGATATTGCCCCACTGTTAGCAGAATGTAAGAGCATTGGAATTAAACAATTTCAAAAAAGTCCTCAAGGATTTTGGTTTACTAGATTCTTTCCAGATAAAGCTGTTTTTGGCAATAATCAACAAAAATCAGTTGATTTTAATGATCCTGAACAACAAAATGCATTAGAAATAATTAGTATTTGGTGTCAAGATTATTTACGCTGGTTATCACAAATTCATCAATGTGCTGACGAGAATATTCAATTATTCAATGCCAAACATTTCGCTAATAGTCCCATGAAACCTGATTATTTATCAGATTTAATCATTGGGGACAGTCGAGATAAAAACCAAAAATCTAGGGATACAGTACAAGACTTGAAAAGACGATTAAATCCTGAAGCTATAAGCAACTTACCCAAAATAGGAATATTTGGACTGGCTAAGGCTTTATATATTGTCTGTCGTTTGTAGGCAGAAATTTCTGTAGAAAAAACTTTTTGTAGAAATAAATTTGTTGATGAGGAAAATTAGATCATGACTAGTGCATATACTAATAATCAATCTGCTTTGTTGTTGCCAAAACTGAAAAATGATTGTGATGTCACATCGGGTAATCCTGGAATTTGGGATACTCAAGCACCAAAAGCTTTTAATGATGTCGCTTCTAGTTTAGATTACAAAGCACCGGGAGCAGTAACCAGCGTGAGTTCTGTTCCCACAGTTTGGGCGCGAGCTTTATCAATGGAAATGGCATTACATAATGATGCTTACCCAATTCGAGAACAAATGATTACTCAATGGCAAGGAATGTTAGCGGTTTTAGCATTAGCAGAAGTCCGCAATTTTCCCATTAAATCCCAACTTTTAGAACTGGAAACAAAGAAAAGTAATCATGTTTTTGCTCGTTCTTTATATGAGCTTTTACCTGATCCTGTTAATACTCTTTATACATTTAATAATAACAAACATCCTTGGGAAGATTTATATGTTTTTACCTGTAATGATCAACCTGTGGGGATGACTTCACCTAGTACCTTAGTTGTACCTTCAGAACAGGGAAAATGGGATAGTATACCTTGGTGGGATGCAAATACATTACAGTTAAAATCACCTCATAATTATCTTAACCAAACAGAAAAAGAACAGTTAGCGTTTTGGTTAGATAACCTCCGCAAAGAAATCAGAAGATATAACGGTGATAGTAAAGCCATTGATAGAATTTTTGGTTTAGTTAATGGGTTTATTAATAGTTTGGGTGTGACAACTACACCGAACTTTCAATTTAGTAATAACCCCACATATTTTGAAGTTGAAATTAACCGAGGGGCGTTAACCGCGCTGAATTTACCTGTTAAGGTAGAGGTGAAAGAATCTAATGTTAGGGTGATTCCCAGTTTGATGAAACCGAATGTTCCGCAATTGTTAATTATTGATCCTGATATTGCTACTGCTTGGAATGAACCACCACAAAATATATCTATTCACGAAGGTAAAACCTTAGCTGCTTTTCGTCCTGAAGATATTGGAACATGGAATAAAAGTAGAAAAGTAGTTTGTTTAGAATCGAAAGATTTATTTTTACCAGAGTTAAAATTTATTGATCAAGAGGGAATTTTACCAGGTGCTTTACTACCTGAAGGTACACAATCTTTAGTTTTTAAGAATCGGAATATTACACCTTTAATTCCTGTGAATCCGATTTTATTAAATTATTTCACCCCGGAGGATTTAACTAAGAAAATTAAATTACAATTGATTAATAATGGTGCAGGTGGTTCACAAGTACGGGTAAGTTTAACGTTACCTCTTTCTGGTGTGAAAGGTGGAAAAGTTCAGCAAATTTTTCTTTTAACTAAGGACTATCCTTTGTTAGAGGAGAATATTATTTATGAAGTTCCGGTGTTAGAGGTGTGGCCTGATTTTCGGGCTAAGGGTTGGCAGGAATATTATGGATTTTACTATGATGCTGAGTATGGGGAGGAGACTTTTCAGGTTAGTTTTCCCGGTGCGAAAGAAGTTCATTCTTTCAAAGAACGTAAAGGATCTTATCAAACAGTACAATTAGATGAATTTCCATCCTTTATTGAATGTAAAGACATTTATACCAATACAATTGGTTTAATTCTGTTAGCAAGTCCAGAAGAAGTTCCACTAACTGGTGAATGGGTAGTTGGTGTTGATTTTGGTACTTCCTTTACTAACGTCTATGTTAATAAAAACGATAAAGTAACAGAAAGATTGAACTTAGAAATACTGCATCGTAAAATTACTTATGTGTTAGTAGAAACCAGATTTCCAGTTTTGTTTGAATACTTCATTCCTGAGAGTTTTATTCCTGTAGAGAAACCCTTTCCGATGTCTACAGTCTTAACAACAAAAGGAGAAAGAAACACAAAAACAGACCAATTAAGTCCAATTTTTGATGGTCGTTTATATATTCCCGCACGAAATCGCTTTTCACCCCAAGAAACCTGGATCAAAACTAATCTCAAATGGGAAACTGAGAATTTAGGCAATAACCAACTATTCCTTAAACATTTAGCATTACATATTAGTGCTATAGCCGCTAAAAATGGTGTACAAAAAATTCAATGGTCTTTATCTTTTCCATCAGCTTTTTCACCTAAACAAGAACAGAACTATGCCAAAACCTGGCAGAAAATAACTAAAGAAATAGAAGCCAAAACAGGTATTAAACACAACAGCCCTGGTAAGGATGATGCAACTTATTTCCGTACTGAAAGTTTAGCTGTAGCCCAATATTTTGCTGAGTATGAAGATTGTAATTTAGTTAACTCTACCTGTATTGATATGGGTGGTGGTACATCAGATATTTCTATTTGGCAAGATGATAAGCTAGTTCATCAATGTTCTGTGGAATTAGCAGGACGTGATTTATTTTCTCAGTTCATCGAAATAAATCCTAATTTTCTCAAAAAATTAGATATTAACCCCGATGAATGGACGAGATTGAAAGGAGTTGCTTTCAATGCCAAACTGGATGTTTGGATGCGTCTAGAAGCTGATAACTGGTTAGATAAAAAACGGGATACTTTGGAAGAAAATAAAGAATTTCAAGGTTTATTACGGTTAATGGCAATAGGTATATCTGGCTTGTACTTTTATGTTGGTCAGATTCTATCTGTTTTATATCAAGAGGGTAAATACACTGTTGATGAAATCACTCCAGTCTATATTGGTGGTAATGGTTCACGTTTATTACATTGGTTAGCTGAACGTGGAGAATTTGACAAAAATTCAGAAATAAATGCTTTACTTAGTCGCATGATGAGTGTAGCTTCTGGTTTTACAGATACAGAAGAACCCACACGCCTAAGTCAAAACCCCAAAGATGAAGCTGCTTGTGGTTTAGTGTTAAAAGATAAAAAGCTCAAAGGTTTAAATAAAAAGGAAAAAGATCATGTAATTGCTGGTGAAGGTTGTGAAATAGATAATGAAACCTATAGTTGGCAAGATCGTTTAGAATTTAAGGCTAAAACCATTTCTAAATATCAAATTCCTGAACTAAATCAGTTAAGATTGTTTCTGGATGCTTTTCATGCTAGTCTAGATGATTTACGAATTGATGGAATTAAACCACTAGAAGGTTATGAATTTGAAAAAGAATATCCAGATGATCCCGATCCGGAATACAATCAAAAGTTGTGGAAAGCTACAGTTAAGGAGTTGAGAAATTCTTTAAATTCCGTTAAAGGTGATGTTGAAAGTATAGGTAAAGAACCTCCTTTTATCCTGGGCTTAAAGGCTTTACTGAAAGTTTTAGCTAGGGAATGGTCTGGTAAATAAAGCGGTTTAAATATGGGCGATATTTTCGCCCTGATTGTTTTCTTTCAATTATCAAGTATACAGAGGTGAAAAATGGAAGCTAATTCTAATATATGTCCTGTTTGTAAAACTGAATACGGTGATCATAATAGAGAAGAAGCTATAAGTTATTTCCTTATATTCATAGTTTCTGAATTGAAAAAAGAAAATTTAAATCTGAAAAAAGAGAATCAATCTCTACAAGAAAGATTAGAAAAATATGAAAATACTAATATTTCAGAAAATACATATAATAATCTAGCCGATAATAAAATACAAGAACTACTAAATCATTTTCAACACCCCTTAGTTGTTGAAGCCATTATTAAGATAATTAATGATTATTCTCAGGCACAAAATAATAAATTTCAGATGGAAAATCAAGAGAATTTAATAAATAAAGAAGAGGAATATATTAATCATGACAATGGTGAAAATTTAGATGAAACAAAAACTGATGATGAAGAAACTAAGAGCATCGCAGATAATTATACAGATTATTCTACAATTCTGACATTGCACGAACAGCAATTAGTAAATTCTTATAAGAATCCGGATTTCGATTTCCAGGATTTCCCGGAATGGATAATTAAAGTATCTGAGCCGGAAGAAAGTCAAACTAAGCGTTGGGGAGGCAGTAAAGAAGCAACAATTTTTCAACGTAATCGTCAAGGTAATTATTGGATAATCAATATAGATGATTGTTCATATATAGTTCCTCAAAGAAAATTTAAGATTAATGAATATAGCCAAGAGACATTACTCTCAACTTTTGACTGTCGCGGTTATCAATCAGGTAAATCTGAAAATTTTGTATTGGTAAAACCAGGTAAAGTAACTGTTAAAAATCAATATGAATGGCAATTAATTGACCCAGGTATCTTACAATTTTAATAAACAATATGTGAATATTATGCTAAAAACAAATCATATCAAATATATCTCAGTTTCTTTACTCATCTCTCTGATGGTGGGGTGTCAACGTCCTCCATTAAAATCAGAAAATAATAATGTTAAAGTTCAAGCTAACCCATCTCCTGTAATTTTACAGAATGTGGATGACTTTAATTCGATTTTATCCGCACATACTGAATTAAATAAATCAATAATTCAGTTAAATGCTAATCTCCAGAAAGTTATAGATGGTAACTTAGAAAGAAAAGAATTAGATTTTACCGATTCAAATAAAAAAATAGTTCAATTGAAAAATGCTCTCACAAAAATTAATAATCCAGACAAAATAAAAAACCTCGCAGATATAAACAAGACAATTAGTGATATAGAGAACGCCATCAAACCATTAGAAAAGGGTTTTAGTGATGCTGATGTTACTCAAGTCCAACAAATTATTAAACTCCAAGAAACTCAAAATATTGCACCTAATGGTAATTTTAGGAAAAAAACACAGATACAGTTACAAAATTTTTTGAATAAAAAAAATGAAATATTAAACAAACAATTTGATGTAATTAAACAACTAACAAAAAATCAACAATTATCGGATAATAATGGGATTGTAAGTAACTATCAACAGATAGTGTCAGAAAATCACAATCCTGCTAATCAAGATAAAATTCTGATACCTAAATCTGAACTTGACAGGATTTATAAACTTCTAAATTTGACTGTCAGTGTAAATATTATGAGTTTTATTATCTTTGGGGGATTAATTGCTTGGTTATTTTATAAGTTGAACATATTGGAAACAAAACAAAATCATTCATCAAATAATATAACTCAACCAAAAAGAATTGTAAATTACATTGAAGGAGAATTTACACAGATTAAACGGCATTTTGATAATTTAGATGAAAGGTTAAAAACCATAGAAAGAGGTTATCAAAATCCCCAAAGTCCCAGTTTATCAAATTACACATTTACGAATAATCAACCAATTAATACACCAGTTAATAGAGTAGTACATCCACTTAAATCCCAAACGGAAAATATTTATCAATCTCAGACATCTCTATCTAATCACGAAACCAAAATACTTACAGTATATAATAGTAAACCTCGTTCTTTATCTGCAAATGCAATCACTGTTGCAGAAAGTGATCACACAGTAGAACAGCGTCGTATTGGAAAAAAAGTTGCACCTATTCTAGAAAAAAATCAGTTAGGTAATTACTGGATAGTTCGAGAAGGAAATTATGAATATCTTGTACCCAAAGGCAATATTAAAATTAATGAGTATAATTATGAAACAATATCAAGCTGTTTTGAATGTATAGGATATCATCCCAGTTCTTCCAGTAGCTTTACATTGTTAAAACCAGCAACAGTATCATCTATTGGACAACATTGGCAATTAGTAGAACCTGGAAAATTACAATTTTAATAACTAAAAGAATCAATTAAATTATATGCCAGCTAATAATCTTGAAAAAGTAGATTTTTCAGAACAGGAATGTTTAGAGTGTTGTTTCAAATTAAAGGAAGTAAGGTTACAATTAGGTTTTAATTACTCAAACCTGCTAAAGTGGTAATGATAGGTAATTTACAAACCTGGCAATTGACGGAGAAAGGAATTATTGAATTTGAGTAGATGTAGATGAATATGAATAATAATTTACATGATTTAAAAATGAAAACTGACAGCTTATTAACTAAGCTCAAAGAACTTCAACTGACAACCAAGGATTTATTTTTAAACAAGCTCGTATTTATCGAACAAGAGAGTATTTTACCAGGTGCTTTACTTCCTCAAGGTACGCAATATTTAGTATTTGCAAATCATCAGATTACTCCTCTTTTACCGCTTAATCCAATTCTACTAGATTATTTTACTCCAGAAGAATTAACTAAACAGCTTGAATTTGAATTGATTGATGAAGATGATTTATCACAGGTAAGACTAATTTTAGATTTACCAAATAGTGAAACTCCTTTGTTTAAAGATTATACAATTCAAGCAGAAAATCTTATTCCTGAAGTTCCAGTTTTAGAAGTATGGCCTAATTTTCAAGCAGAGGGATGGAAAGAATATTACGGTTTTTGTTATGATGCTGAATATGGAGAAGAAACTTTTCAGGTTTGTTTTCCTAATGTAGAGGAAATTAAGCAATTTCAAGAAGGTCGAGGTAGTTATAAAATAGTTAGATGTACTCAATTTCCTAAATTTATTGAATGTAAAAATATTCAAGAACATACAATTGGTATTATTTTACTACCAACACAAAAGAAAATAGAGCTTGCATATTCCTGGAAAATAGGTATAGATTTTAGAAGTGATTATACTAGCGTTTATGTTAATAAAGATGATAAAATTGTTGAATCTTTCAAATCAGATAATCTACATCATAAAGTTACAGATGTTTCTATAGATACTAGGTTTCCAGTTTTATTTGAATACTTCATTCCTGAAAGTTTTATTCCAGTAGATAAACCATTTCCCATGTCTACCGTACTAACTACTAGGGGAAGTGCAGACATAAATCAAGAACGTCCAATTTTTGATGGTAGAGTTTATATTCCTGTTCGGAATAGATATTCACAACAAGAAAGCTGGGTTAAAAAAGATTTACAATGCTCAACTAAAAATCTTAGATATATTCGGTTATTTCTTAAACACCTCATATTACACCTGACTGCAAATGCTGTTAACAACAAAGTTAAAACAATTGAATGGTGTATTTCCTATCCTCCTCAATTTTCCCGTAAAGGTAAATATAAATATGCTCAAATGTGGCAAGATATAACCAATAATTTACAATCTAAAACAGGTGTTAAACATCTTTGCCCCAATATTAATGATATTCAATATTTTCGATCACAAAGTTTAGCATTTGCTCAATATTTTACTGAATATGAAGATTATGATTTAGTAAATACCACTTGTATTGATATTGGTAATGTAAATTCTAATATATCTATCTGGCAAGATAATCAACTTATTTATCAATGTTCTCTAAATTTTGGTAAAATAGACTTATTCTCTCAGATAATAAAAACTAACCCTCAGATTTTGAAAATATTTGATATTGAACCTGACAACTGGATAAAATTTCCAGAATATGCTTTTTATGACCAGTTAGATATTTGGTTAAGATTAGAGTCTGCAAACTGGTTAGAACGAAAAAGAGAGTTATTTATAAATCATCCTGAATTTCAAAAACTGATAACATTAATGTCTATTGGTTTATCTGGGTTGTATTTTTATATTGGTCAAATTCTTGCTGTTTTACACCACGAGGGTAAATACACTCTTAAAGAAATTACTCCTGTTTATATTGGTGGAATTGGTTCACGTCTTTTAAATTGGTTGTCAGAAGGTGGAGAATTTGATAGAAATTCAGAAATTAATTCTTTACTCAGTCGCATGATGAGTATAAGTTCTGGTTTTCCTGACACAGAAGAAATTACACGCATGAGTCAAAACCCTCAAGATGAAGTTGCTTGTGGTTTAGTTTTGCAAGATCAAAAATTACAAGAATTAGATATAAATTTAAACACTATTGATAAATATGAGATTACTAATTTAACTCAGTTACAGCTATTTTTTGATACTTTCCATGATAGTTTAGATGATTTAAGAATTGAAGATATTAAAGCAATAGAAGGTTATAACTTTAATAAACCAGAGTATGAATATAATCAAAAATTATGGAGAGCTACAGAAAGAGAACTAAGAAACCTTTTAAATTCTCAAAAAGGTGATATTGAAAATATCCAACCAGAACCACATTTTATTGTAGAATTAAAAGCATTAGTTAGAGTATTATATAAGGAGATAGATAATCTATGACATCCAATTTTCAAGATGATTTAATTCGTAGAATTAAACAACTAGAGCAAATTATTGAACAAAACCTGACACCGCGAATCACTAATATAGAAAATTACCTATCTACACTTACTGAAAAAGTCCAAACTGGTTCAGTTATCGTCACAAGTGCTTTTACAACGGAAAAAATCACACCCCTAAATATATCTGAATTAGAATTAATAGAAGTTTATAATAACGTTCCCAAAGTTTTATTAAAAAACTCAATTATTGCCGAATTAACAGCTAAAAGTTATCGAGAAGATAACCAAAATCAACCTGTTTTATTAGAAAAAGATGAAAATGGTAAATATTGGATAATAGTATCTAATCAAAATAATATCTTTCTCTTACCTAGCATTAACATTAAATTGCATATTCATAAACTAAAAACTGTAGAAAAATTATTTGATTTTCGTGGTATTACTCCCACAGTAGATACTCATTTTCTATTAATTAAACCTGCTAGAGTATCCAGTTTACCTAGTGGTAAGGAATGGAAGTTATTAGAAAAGGGAATTTTAGAATTTACTAATGATATTTCTGGTGTTTCATTTAGATCATATTTAGATATAGATGAGCAACAAAATCAAGTTAAAAATAATTTAGAAAAAAATAATTTAGAACTTGAAAAAATCAACAATGAACTAGATGAATTAAAATTACACTTGCAGCAGTTACAAGAGGTAAATAAAAATTTACCATCACAATTAAACGCAGAAATAAACATACCAGAAATTAAAGATAATCAGGCAAATACTAACCTAGAAATCCTGAAAATCAATAAACAATTAAATGAATTGAAATTGGAATTAAAAAGCGAATTTGATAAAATTTCAAAATCACAAATTCAAAATATATCAAAAGATGCTATTTATGAACAATTGGATAATTTTAAATCAATGTTAGAAAAAATGCAGGAAGAACGCAACAACTTAGAAACTCAAATAGGAAAAATTGCAGTTCTTAGAGATTATGTTTATCTACAAATAGATTTAATTAAGGTGCGGTTAGAATCTTTGGAAAATAAACAGGATAATTGAGGATGTTGAATTTGATGAGTATTTATTAACTATAAAAAGGGTGGGCAAGACTTGTACTGAGCGACCTGTACTGAGCGCAGTCGAAGTAAGTCGAAGTGCGGAGTCGAACTATGTCGAAGTATGCCCACCCCACAAGATTTTGCAAATATTTAATAATAATTACCTCACAGAAAAAGCCTCACTAAATCTGCGGGTAATTGGCTCAACAATAAAGGTTAGAATCGACTTCTTCCGCGTCACAATCTCCGCATTTGCCACCATCCCCGGCGTAAATTCCACCTCTTTACCCCGCACAGTCACGGAATGCTTACTTAACTTAATTCTCGTCGGAAAAACCAAACCTAATTTTTCATCAACCACTGCATTCGGACTAATTTGTAAAACTTCCCCATCAACTACACCAAATTCTTGAAAGGGAAAAGTTGCTAATTTCACCTTTGCTTTCATTCCCTGACGAATAAAACCAATATCCCGGTTTAAAACTTTTACCTCTAACAGCATTTCTTCCCCTTCGGGTAAAATTGACAGCAATTCTTCCCCAGACTGTACAGGTCCTTTGGTAGCTTTGACTTTATAAATTGTTCCCGCTACTGGTGCTTTAATTGTTTCTCCATCTTTTTCTTGTTTCGCTTGTTCTAATTGTCCTGCAACATTGGCTAATTCTTCTTTACGTCTATTTATTTGCGTTAAAATTTCACTTTTTCTTTCTGATGCTAATCTTAAACCTTGATTTTTGGCTGCTTGATACGCTTGTTCAGCTTGATTAATTTCTTGTTTTTGAGCAGCAATATCTTTTCCTAAAGATGCTACTTTATCCTGTGTTTCTGTAACTCTATTTTTGGCATTAGTTACTTCATTCGTGGCTCTAATAATATCAGTATTTGCTCGATTTAATCTTTCCTGGGCTTCTAAATAATCAACTCTGGGAACAGCACCAGGATTTAATAAGGTTCTCAAATTTTCTTCTCGTTGTTGGGCAATTTTTAAACTTTCTTCTAGTTTAGCACGGATATTTTCTGCATTTACTAAATTAGTTTGAGCATTACTCACACCGGTTTTAGCATTAGCTAAATTTTCTTCTAACCGAGTTAATCTAATTTTCGCTTGTTTGATAATTGAAAGTTGGCGTTCTGCTTCTGCTTCTGCTGCTGCTTGTCTAGCTTTATAATCTAATAACCGGGAATTTAATAACTCATCTTGTAATTTTGTTCCCGCAGTATTTCCTCCGGTTCTTTCAGCTTGTAATCTTTGTAAATCTTCTTCAATTAATTTACTTGATTTCGCTAATCTGTTAACATCGGTTTGTTGTAAATTGGGGTCACGTTCAATTAATATTTGATCTTTAGTTACGCGATCGCCCTCATTAACTTTCACCGCTACAATAGATCCATTACCTAAAGATGTCACCGGTCTCACTTGAGTAGAAGCAATTAATTCTCCCGGTGCTGTCGCTACTTCATCAATTTCTGAAAAATGCGCCCAGGAAATAGTACCAAAGACAATAACACTAATAGTTCCCGCTAATAATCTTGTATAAAGTGGTGGTAATTCCTGTACAGCTTTACCCAATTCATAGGATAATTGTTCCTCTGGTTTAGCAAAATTTTCTTTTGTTTGACGTGCTTGAACAGGATTTGCAGATAGGGAATATTTCATATATTTGGTAATTGGTAATTGGTAATTGGTAATGGTTAATTGGTAATGGTTAATTGGTAATTGGGAAAAAAAGCTGATTACCCAGTCACCAGTCACCAATCACCAAAATTAAATTGCTAAATAACGCCCCAAAAAGTTTTCTAAAGTTTCCAATTGCAAGTTATAAATCCTTTCTAAATTGGCAATTTCTTCCGATGTACAGTAAAATTCATTAGCTAATAAAGTGCGAAAAGTTCCTAAACCTGTTTGTGCTGAAGAGTTCAATAAACCTAATGCTACCCGTAAACCATCCACTGCAAATAAAGGAACATTAATGATGATTGGTTGTTTGTTAAAGATGCGACTAAAAATTTTGGGAATGTCCTCACGCAATAAAATTTTAGGTCCTCCTAATGGTAAAATTTGATTACGAGCCTCAGCAACGGTTAAAGAATCTACGACTATTTTGGCTAAGTCATCGGTACTAATAATAGATGTGCGATTTTTGGGATCACCGATGAGCAAATATAAATCAGTTTCTCTAAACCGTTCCGCCAAAGGTAGCAGGTTTGATGCTAAACCAGATGGGCGTAAAATAGTGTAATTTAAGCCACTACTTTGCAGATATTTTTCTACTGTGCGTTTAGTTTTGAAAATGGGAGCGTCTTCATATCCTCTTTCAGCACCTAAAACGGATATCAAGACAAAATGCTCAACAGTTAGTAATTTTATGGACAAATATCCTCAAGCTACTTTGACCAGTGTTACCCGGAATGGGTAGATATATTTCACACCTTGACAGGCTTTTTTGATATCCTGTTCTCTCCGCAAATCACCAATAAATATATCAGAAACCCGGTGTTCTAACTCGCTCTAATGAGACGTAAGACAAACAAAAGACCTTACCGACTTCTGTTGTTGATGTAATAACCTCACCATGCGGCGGCCAATATCTCCCGTTGCTCCAGTTACTAGAATCATAACTTTTGGATTTGAGTATGGGGCTTTATGTAGTTAAGTTTAATCACTATTTTTAAATCAGCAAATTGCTAAAAGCCTGTAATTTTACTATTTTCGTGTAATCTAATAGTCTTAGCATTGTTTTAAGATACTTAATGATTAATAGATTATATATATAATTTACTTATACTACTTTACACTCGTGCCACGATTCAGTATCGTACTAGCATAGTAATCCTAAATTATTCAGCAAAAATTCAGCAATTTTAATATAGGCTATTACGGAAACAAAGTCTATTTAATCGGAATATATAGAATAACTCGTTCATTTTGGTCTGTCCTGTATAGCTTTGATTTATTATCCTGAGTTAAATACTTAATAATACTTAACTTTATCACTTTGGTACATATTATCTTAATATACTCTTTAACTATAATTCACTTGTGATATTATGATTGGTCAATTGCTTAACGAACGTTACAAGATCATCGAGAGACTAGGAACCGGTGGTTTTGGAGAAACATATATAGCTGAAGATAAAAGTAGATTTAATCACCGTTGTGTTGTTAAAAGGCTTAGACCTCAACCTCAGGCTAATACCCGATGGGTAGAGGAAGCATTTCAGAGAGAAGCATATACATTACAGCGTTTACAGCATGATCAAATTCCTGAACTTTTAGCTTTCTTTAATGAAAATAATGAATTTTTTTTAGTTCAGGAATTGATTGATGGTAGGAATCTGGGTCAAATACTGACTCCTGGTAAAGGATGGACTGAACATGAAGTGATTTTTTTGTTGCGAGATATTTTACAAGTATTAGCATTTGTGCATCAACAAAGAAAAATTCACCGTGACATCAAACCAGCAAATTTGATCATTCGCAATTCAGATAAAAAAATTTTTCTGATAGATTTTGGTGCTGTTAAAGAAGTTACTACACAGGTATATGACAACGAAGGGAAAGTAATAGAAGCTACAGGTGTAGGTACTCCGGGATATATGGCACCAGAACAAGCTAGGGGCACACCTGATCTATGTAGTGACATTTATGCAGTGGGAATAGTAGCAATTGAAGCACTTATAGGTAAAAGGCCTGTTGTAGACTCAAGAACATTAAAAGTTATTTGGCAGGATCAATTAGAGGTAAGCGTCAGAGATGATTTAGTTCAATTTTTAACTAAAATGGTCGATCCTATTCCCTATAGACGCTACCAGTCGGCCTTAGAAGCGTTACCTATAGCAAACAATTTGACTCAAACTATAATATCACCACCACCGCCGTACCAGTCGGACTTAGAAGCGTTACCTATAGCAAACAATTTGACTCAAACTATAATATCACCACTACCGCCGCCACCGCCGCCACCGCCGCCACCAATTAAATATGCTGGTTTTTCCATGAGATTAGTAGCGGAGATTTTAGATATAACAATTGTAGGTATTCCCAGCTTTGTTTTTACGGAGTTGGATAATGCAAATTATCCTCAGGATCAATTCTGGGTACGGTTATTAGTATGTTATGTAATCCTGGGGTTTGTATACTCCACGGTGATGGAAAGTTCACAATTCCAAGGAACAGTGGGGAAACTTTTGTTAGGAATTGTAGTCACAGATATCAATGGTAAAAGTCTGACTTTTGAGCAATGCGCTAAAAGATATTTCTGTAAGTTACTTTCATATTTAACACTTTTCATCGGCTTTTTTATGGCTGGTTTCACGAAGAAAAAAACTACTCTTCATGATCTAATATCAGGTTCTTTAGTTATCAGGAAATAGTGATATGTATACCAATAAGACCGCAAGTCTTACTAAAAGATGTGCAGCTTCTCAGCAAGATGGATTCATTACTTTGGTTTTATCAGCGGTTATTACTATGGTTTCTAACCCACCTGATAACAATTCTTTGGTGATTACAGGGTTGACTGTGTATATTCTGTTGGGATGGATTTACTCTGCAGGTATGGAGAGTTCTTCTATTCAGGCTACATTTGGCAAAAGAATCTCAGGAATCATGGTTACAGATGCTAACGGTAATAAAATATCATTTGCTAGAGCTTCAGCTAGATATTTCTCTAAGAGGTTTTTTATTTTGCCTTGGATACTTGCTTTTCATTTTAGTAATAATGCTTATTCATCTTTATCAGTATTCTTACTTCTAATTGGATTTGCTCTGTTAATAATTGGTCCTTTAATGGCAGTATTTACACCAGAGAAGCAAGCTCTTCATGATCTTATTGCTAGATCTTTAGTTATTAATGGTATTGGTCAATCAATAAACTTTCCCTGGAAGTTTTTGATTTTATTAATTACAGGAGCAATCTTAGCAGGTAAAATTTTAGTTACTTTATCAACGACACCGAATAATGTTGGTTGTAGTTTACGGAGTAACAGTAACATTTTTCAAGAACAACTTATGGAAACTAATGCCAAGATTAATCCCAATATTAATGGCAATTGGCAATTGGAATTTGCTAGTGGATTCACTCAGATCCCAGTAACAGCAATACTATCTATACACAATGCTTCAGGAATTATGCTAGTTAGATTACCTAATCAAGGTGGAACTCAAACTATTAAACAAAACGTGGTTTTATGTTCTTCTAATAATACTAGTTTAGTTTTGTTAGGAGAAAATCCTGTTGATGTAAATACAGAACAACCAAGTTCTAATTACAATCCTGATAATTTTCGGATTGATGATGTAGGAGTGGAACGAAAACCTGTGTTCTCCAATTATTATTTAGATGGTAATAATACTTGGGTTCCATCTACATCTCAAGTTAAAAGTAAGTTTAGTGGTTATTCCAGTGTAGCAATTGAGATGATAGAATCCCAAGATGGAAAGGTTGTTATTACGAAAGTTACCAGTGAATCTAATGCTGAAAAAGCTGGTCTAAAACCTGGAGATATAATATCAAGTGTTGATAGCACAAGCATTAGCAGTATTCAAGATGTCAACACAGTAGTGAAATCTTCAACTATTGATTCTACTTTAAAATTTGAAATTAGTCGCGGTGATGAAACTCTCAATATTGATGTAAAACCAGATTGTTGTGTTAATCCATAAACAAAATCATCAACATCCTAATTAGGGTTTGCTGATATTGCAGCGTCGCATAGTATAAGCCATAAAACTCTTTCCGTTGAGTTAGAGGAAACAGGAGACAGGAGGAGATTTAAAAATTTCTTGACCTCAAAACTTTGATTAATGAAATTTTTGTGTTTATTCAGGATCTCCTCATTATCTCGTATGATTCACCGGTCTCTATTGTTTACCTTGATAAAGTGCGATTGCGCGGAGCGCACTGCCGTAGGCAATCGCTTTACTTGCTATCCTCTAAAATTCCACCACCACCGGCGTATGATCACTAGGTTTTTCTAACTTCCTGGGTGCAATATCAATAATACAACTTTGAGCGCGTTCATAAAGCACAGGTGTTAAATAATGATGGTCTATTCTCCAACCTAAATTTCTTTTAAAAGCCGCCGTCCGATAATCCCACCAACTATAATTTCCCCCCTCTTGATTAAACTTTCTCAAAGCATCCGCAAAACCCAAATCAAGTACATCTTTTAAAGCTTGGCGTTCTGGGATAGATGCCATAATGTGATTTTCTATTTTTACTTTGTCATTAATATCTATATCTTCCAAGGCAATATTAAAATCACCACACATAGAAATAGCCGGATTTGATAATAGTAATTGCTGCAAATATTTCCGTAATACTGTTAACCAACGCAGTTTATATTCATATTTTTCACTTCCCACCGATGAACCATTAGGAACATAAAGATTGACAATTCTCACTCCATCAATTACACCACTAATTACCCGCTTTTGTTCATCCCAAACTGGATCTAAATCTGTTAACACTGAACAGAAACCCATACTCACATCTTCCAAAGGTTGACGGCTAATCAGTGCCACTCCGTTATAAGCTTTCTGTCCGTAAATATAAAGATGATAACCTAAGTTTTCAAAAGAATTTAAGGGAAAATCCTGATCTACAACCTTCGTTTCCTGCAAACACAAAACATCAACAGGATTTTCACTTAACCAGTTGATCACCTGTTCTAAACGAGTCCGAATTGAATTGACATTCCAAGTAGCGATTTTCATGAGTTACTTATCAGTAGGATAGTAAATAAAGAAATATAGAATATGTAAATTTTTTGTAATCATTTTTGATTGTGGATTTTTTTGTTCAACCTCCCATTCACTTAAAAATAAGCTATAAGTAATTGATCCCTGCTGTAAATGCGTATTCGCAAATACAAAATAGGCAAAATTGTAAGTTAGGATACAGAACATTATAAATGATTATGATCCCCCAGATAGATGAAAATATAAAATACTTGCTTGTAAACTAATAAAGACGTTAATTGTTAGCACTTACTACGACTGTGATATTACATTTGTGAGTGAGTTGATAATACAGTTAACCGAGAATACGCTTTTCTAATAGTCAGTCAGAAAAGTTAACTTAAATGGAAGAAAAGTAAGCATAAATGCTTTTACCTCATAAAATAATTTCAGGATTGGTAGCAGGTGATGTCAAATCAATAAATCAATATAAATCAATATATATGATGTTGACACTCTTTGTAGACCAAACCAAGAATCGCAAGATATAGCATATTAGCTCAATTTTCACCAGAAAATATCCCAAAATATGCAAATTCTGTCACCAAGCGGAGAGGTTGGAACTTTCACAGATACATCCATTTAGGTGTAATCAAATTAGGTGTAATCAAAATTTTTTTGCTCGATTACAACAACAAACTTTTTTAGGAGGACATTGGTATGAGTAATAGAGCCAACACTTGCCCATGCTGCGGTGGATCAATCCTACGTCATGTCCGTCATGGTGAACTATATTGGTTTTGCCTTTCGTGCCGACAAGAAGTACCACTGTTAACTATCAGTCGCTTATCAAATCATTTGGAAACCCGTAACACAGGAGTAGTTACTCCGTCTGCTGTTAACTCAGTAGAGTAATCTAATGCGGCTGGTTCTGAATATCTACAGAGTGGAAATAGACAAGTGAATACCATATTTCTTGAGAGCAAGCGTCAAGCTAGAGATGGCGCTTGCGCTTTGGTTTGACTTTGTTGCCAGAACAGCGGATAACTTCCAGTTAATGTCGATATGATATAAAAGTAGATAAAACTTAAAGAATATTCATCAAATGCTGATTCACTCATCTGACTTGCCCAAAGTCAAAGACTCAGTAGGCAAAAAAATTCTCTTAGGTAATGAACCTAAACCAGAACTAATTGCGATTCTAGCAGTCTACTTTGTTCAAGGCATATTAGGGTTATCGCGTCTAGCCGTTAGCTTTTTCCTCAAAGATGAATTGCAACTGAGTCCAGTTGAGGTATCAGCACTGTTGGGAATAGTTGCTCTACCTTGGATGATTAAGCCATTATTTGGCTTTATTTCCGATGGTTTGCCCATATTTGGCTACCGTCGCCGTCCCTATCTAGTGTTATCTGGGATACTGGGGGCTGGTGCTTGGGTAAGTTTGGGAACAATAGTTAATAATAGTTGGGCGGCAACAATAGCGATCGCCCTATCTTCCCTTTCCGTTGCCTTCAGTGATGTCATTGTAGACTCCCTAGTTGTCGAACGTGCCAGAGTAGAAACCCAAGCCAAAGCTGGTTCTCTGCAATCTTTGTGCTGGGGTGCTACTGCTCTTGGAGGCTTAATTACTGCTTACTTTAGCGGCTTACTCCTAGAATATTTCAGCACACGCACAGTATTTTTAGTCACGGCATTTTTTCCGCTAATTATTTCCGTGGTAGCTTGGTTAATTGCAGAAACGCCAATTAACAAAGACACTATAAAACCTCAAGCAAATAATCTTCTCTCCACCTCCAATCAAATTAAACAACTGGGTAAAGCGATTACACAAAAAGTAATTTGGATACCCACAGCATTTATCTTTCTGTGGCAATCTACCCCCAGTGGAGAAGCAGCTTTTTTCTACTTTTTCACCAACGAATTACACTTTCAACCTGAATTTTTAGGCAGAGTCCATTTAGTTACCAGTTTAGCCTCATTAATTGGAATTTGGATTTTCCAACGGTTCTTAAAATCCGTACCATTTCGAGTAATTTGTGGCTGGAGCATCGTCATTTCTGCTGCATTAAGAATGACAATGTTAATATTAGTAACCCACACTAATCGAGCATTAGGAATAGATGATCAATGGTTCAGTTTAGGTGATAGCTTAATACTCGCAGTCATGGGACAAATTGCCTTCATGCCCGTGATGGTATTAGCCGCAAGAATATGTCCCTTGGGAATAGAAGCCACATTATTTGCCCTCTTAATGTCAATCTTCAATTTAGGAGGAGCTATTTCCAGAGAGTTTGGGGCTTTAATCATGCACTGGTTAGGAATTACCGAAAATAACTTTGATACCCTCTGGTTACTAGTAATTATCACCAATGTAATTGCCCTTGTACCATTGCTATTTATCAAATTTTTACCAGGTGAAGAAACAGAAACTATCACATCTACTCAAAATGCAGTAATTCAGTGAATTAATCAAAACCATTTAATTTTCATTTTTGTTTTTTGAAAAGTACATTCATGATGTACTGTTGAAAAAATATCATCTTGTCTTGAAAAAATAAAAAATACCAAAACATGCAGATTTTAGAACCTCAAAACCAGCAAACGTTAGCAAAATCTTACAATCAAGAAGATTGGCAAAAAGGATATGAATCACTCAAACAAGAATATGATTATTGGATTGATGAAATAGAAGGGGTAATACCCGCAGAACTACAAGGAACACTATTGAGAAATGGACCCGGTTTATTAGATATCAACGGACAAAGATTACATCATCCCTTTGATGGGGATGGAATGATCAGCCGCATTACATTTACTAACGGACGCGCCCATTTTCGTAATAAATTTGTAGAAACAGAAGGTTATTTAGCAGAAAAAAAAGCTGGTAAAATTCTTTATCGTGGCGTATTTGGTACACAAAAACCAGGAGGTTGGTTAGCTAATGCCTTTGATTTCAAAATCAAACATATTGCTAATACTAATGTTATCTATTGGGGTAAAAAACTATTAGCTTTATGGGAAGCAGCAGAACCTTATTTATTGCATCCCCACACCTTAGAAACATTAGGCAACGAATATTTTAATGGTGTTTTATCCCAAGGTGAAGCATTCAGCGCCCATCCCCGCATAGATCCCAATGGTAAATTAGTTAATTTTGCCATTAAACCAGGACTATCAACCACAATTACAATTTTTGAACTCAACACCAACGGCGAAATTATCAGTAAACAAAATCATAGTGTTCCTGGTTTTTGCTTTATTCATGATTTTGTCATCACCGAAAATTACTGTATCTTCTTCCAAAACCCTGTTAATTTTAATCCCATACCTTTCGCTTTAGGAATGGCCAGTGCTGGACAATGTATTCAAGTCCAAAAAAATCAACCCACAAAAATCATTATTATTCCCCGCAAAGATAGTAAAGCTGAGAAAGAAGAAGTCAGAACTTTAGAAACCCAAGCAGGTTTTATTTTCCATCATGTCAACGCTTTTGAAGTGGAAACTGAAATTATCATTGATTCAATTTGCTATGAATCATTACCAGAAGTAGAACCAAATACTGATTATCTACAAACCAACTTTGACACCAATGCACCAGGACAAATTTGGCGATTTGATATTAATTTGCCGGAGAAAAAAGTACAAAGTCAGTTAATAGATAAACGTGCTTGTGAATTTCCTACTATTCATCCAAATAATGTAGGAAAACCCTATCGTTATTTATATATTGCTGCCGCACATAACCCTATAGGAAATGCACCCTTACAAGCTATTTGGAAAGTAGACTTAGCAACAGAAAAACAAGAAATTTGGAGTGCAGCACCACGGGGTTTTATGGGTGAACCAATTTTTATTCCTCGTCCCAACTCTCAACAAGAAGATGAAGGTTGGGTAATAGCTTTGGTTTATGATTCAGAAAATCATCGCTCAGATGTAGTGATTTTAGATGCTCAGGATTTTTCAAAAGGTGTAATTGCTAAATTACACCTTAAACATCATATTCCTTATGGTTTACATGGGAGTTTTACACCAGAAACATTCATTTAATTAATGTAGGTTGGGTTAAGCGTAAACCCAACACAACAAAATCATATTAAATAGAACGGAAAAACACCTTTAAACCATCACTGGGTTGAGGTGTAGGTGTCATTTTTAAATCTAAATTTTGTCCTGGTACAAGTTCCCATTCATAACCACGCAACAGCAAAGCAGCAAATATTTTCATTTCCAACTTAGCAAATTCTTTACCTAAACATTCTCTCATCCCACCACCAAAGGTAACATAACTAAAAGGTTTAGATTTTTCCTCATTTCTCTCTACACTAAACCTTGCTGGGTCGAAAGTTTGAGAATTTTTATAAATAGTTTCATCTTGGTGGGTTTTCCCTATTTGATACAGTACACTCCAACCTTGAGGAATACTATATCCATTAAATTCACAAGTTTTAGTTACAGAACGAAAACCACCACCAACAGGGGGAATAACTCGCAAAACTTCCTTGAGTATTTGGTCTAAATAAGTCATTTGTTTCAGATGTTCAGAGGTTAATTCACCTGTAACATTTATTTGTTGTTGTTCTTTCCTTGCTGCTGCTAAAATGTCTGGGTTTTGTGCTAACAACAAACAAAAAGAAGACATTGCCGAAGTTAAGGTTTCATGTCCAGCAAATAATAATGTTAAAATTTGATCTTTGAGTTCATTTACACTCAAACTATTACCATCTTCATCTTTGGCATTTAACAACAAACCCAAAGCATCTTTTTCTGAATTTTCTGAGATTGGCTGCTTTTGACGTTGTAAAATTATATTTTCAATTTTCGCTAATAACAGTTCTCGACTTTTTAAAGCTTTACCAAACTTAGTCCAAGGTAAACGAATGGGAAGAGTAAATAAACCTTGACACCATTCTTCAAATAATTCAGCAAAATGAGGATCATTAGTAGTATCTGTTCCTACTAATAATTTACAAGCCACATCAAAAGTATATTGTCTGATTTCAGGATACCAGGTTAATTGACCTAAATTTAACCATTTTTGTAAATAGCTATTAGTAATTTCCACCATTGTAGGTGTATAACTTGCTAAAGCTCTGGGTAGAAATGCTTGAGCTAATAATTTACGTCGGGTTTGATGAATGCTTCCAGTTTGCGTTGCTAAAGATGCAGGACCAAGCAATTCTGAAACAGTCTTAGGCCATTGAATTATAAAATTCTGATTTTCACCACTAAATACAAAGCGGTTTGCATCTGCTCCTATCATCATAATTGTAGGAGAACCAAAGATATTAGTTTTAAAAATGTTGCCGTATTTCTGTTGTCTTTTTCTGGCAAAATTTTTATCTGTTAAAAAACTAATTGTTTCACCAATGATAGGTAAACCAAAGTTTCCCGGTGGTAAAGGTAATTGATTATCAGTAGAAATATCTTGGTTTTTTGATTTGTTTTCTTGGATTTTCATAATTGTATATAGTTTGATGGGATACTAATGTTATCAGTTGGTATTGGTAATTGCTAATTAATAGTTTTTGAAGTTTATCCTATTAAACGATTTAATCTTTTGTAGACATCATCATCATTACGTTTACCAACTAAAATAACTTCTACTAAATCTTGCTCTTGATAGTATCTATAAATAATGCGATATTCACCACTATCTACTCGATAAAAACCCTGATAACCAGATAGTTGTTTTCAGAACTTGTCAGATATCTGACTTCTAACATTGAATTATGTTTTTTAACATCATCATCAAAGAAGTCGGGGTCTAGTGTCTCAGAAGTTTTCAGATACCCGACTTCTAACGTTCAGTTATGGTGTGTTAATATTCTCAAAAAGAAGTTAGGGATCTAGTTTCTTGAAAAATACTTTTAACCCATCACTCGATTGAGGCATGGGTGTCATTTTTGAATCTGAATTTTGTCCTGGTACAAGTTCCCATTCATAACCACGTAAGAGCAAAGCAGTAAATATTTTCATTTCTAACTTAGCAAATTCTTTACCTAAACATTCTTTAATTCCCCCACCAAAGGGAATGTAACTAAAAGGTTTAGATTTGTCCTCATTTCTCTCTACACTAAACCTATCTGGATCGAAACTCTGAGGATTTTGATAAATATTTTCATCTTCATGGGTTTTGTATATGTCATACACTACCACCCAACCTTCAGGAATAGAATAACCATTAAATTCACAGGTTTTGATTACTGAACGAAAACCACCAAGTATGGGGGGAATAAGTCGTAAAATTTCCTTAAGTATTTGGTCTAGGTAAGTCATTTGTTTAAAATGTTCAGCTGTGAGGTCACCTGTACAATTTATTTGTTGTTGTTCTTGTCTTGCTGCTACTAAAATTTCTGGGTTTTCTGCTAACAGCAAACAGAAAGAAAAGAGTACAGAACTTAAAGCTTCATGTCCAACAAATAATAATCCTAAAATTTGATCTTTGATTTCATCTACACTCAAACTATTGCCATTTTCATCTTTGGCATTTAACAATAAATCCAAAGCATCTTTTTCTGAATTTTCCAAACTTGGTTGTTTTTGACGTTCTACAATAATCTTGTCAATTTTTGCTAATAACAGTTTTCTGCTTTTCACAGCTTTACTAAACATAGTCCAAGGTAAGCGAATGGGAATAGCGTGTAACCCTTGACACCATGCTTCAAATAATTTGTGAAAATCATGGTCATTAGTAATGTCTGTTCCTACTAATAATTTACAAGCTATATCAAAAGCATATTCTCTCAGTTGAGGATACAAAGCTAATTGACCTAAATCTTTCCATTTCTGTAAATAGCTATTAGTAATTTCTACCATTGCAGGTGTATAACTCGCTAAAGCTCGCGTTTGAAATGCTTGGGCTAATAATTTACGTCGGGTTTGATGTATGCTTCCTGTTTGCATTGCTAAAGATACAGGACCCAACAAGTCTGAAGTATTCTTATCCTGTCTAACTGTGAAATTCCGATTTTCACCACTAAATATAAAGCGGTTTGCATCTGCTCCTATCATTACAATTGTAGGAATACCAAACATATTAGTTTTAAAAACGTTACCGTATTTTTCTTGTCGTTTATTAATAAAGTTTTTATCTGTTAAAAAACTAATTGTTTCACCAATGATAGGTAAACCTAAGTTTCCAGGTGGTAAAGGTAATTGATTATCAGTAGAAATATCTGGGTTGTTAGATTTGTTTTCTGGGATTTTCATAAGGATTATCAAGTAAAAGTTCAGGTTTTTCAGTTTTAAGTACCCAAGCAAAATTAATTTACAGCGATTTTTAGGCAAGTGTATAAAATTTAAAAAATTGTAATATATTTGCGTTCTTCAGTAAAATAATTGTTGCTACACATAAATATAACCAAACAAATGTAACAAAAACTACAAAATTCTTATTTTTTCAAAAAAACAGGGTAAGCTAACCATACATATCCGGTTCACCAAAGTACCGTGATGAGGAGTAAATGTTATGGTGACAACCTCGCGCCCATTGTGGGAAAATCATTCTCCAGCCCATATTTGCCCGTTTGACCAAGCTTGTAGTTATTTAGAATGGGCAGGTAAAGAGTTAAAATTAGATCCTGGTTTATTAGAAATACTTAGTCATCCCCGGAAAGTCGTCACCGTTTCCATACCCGTAAAAATGGATAACGGGGAAGTGCGTGTTTTAGCCGGACATCGGGTACAACATTCTGATATTTTAGGACCATATAAAGGTGGTATTCGTTACCATCCGGCAGTGACTTTACGGGAAGTTTCCGCTTTAGCGATGTTGATGACTTGGAAATGTGCATTGTTAGGTATTCCCTACGGTGGTGCTAAAGGTGGTATTCCCATAGATCCGAAACAATACAGTGTGGGAGAATTAGAAAGAATAAGTCGCCGTTATATCAGTGAGTTAATTAAAGATATCGGACCATCAGTAGATATACCAGCCCCAGACATGGGTACATCTGCGCGGGAAATGGCCTGGATGATGGATACTTATTCTGTAAATGTTGGTCATGCTGTACCTGGTGTTGTTACTGGTAAACCCCTTTCTATTGGTGGTTCTCTGGGTCGAGAAATGGCTACGGGGCGGGGTGTAATGATTATTGTCCGGGAAGCCTTGGCGGATCAAGGTAAATCCCTGGCAGATGTAAAAATTGCTATTCAAGGTTTCGGTAATGTGGGGGGTGCTGCGGCTGAATTGTTATACCAAGCAGGGGCAAAAATTATTGCGGTTTCCAGTGGTGCTGGGGGTGTATATGCGGAAACTGGGCTTGATATTCCGGCTTTAAAAGCTTACGCTGCTCAAAATCGTCGCAGTGTGCTGGGTTTTCCCCAAGCTACACCGATTAGTAATGCAGATTTACTCATTTTACCTTGTGATGTATTAATTCCTGCTGCTTTGGAAAATCAAATTACGGAAGAAAATGTGCATCAGATTCAAGCGCAAATGATTGCTGAAGCAGCTAATGGACCTGTGACTTTGGAAGCTAACCGAGTTTTAGAAGCCAGTGGAGTTACGGTTTTACCTGATATTTTAGCTAATGCTGGGGGGGTAGTAGTTAGTTATTTGGAATGGGTGCAAGGTCTTTCTTATCTGTTCTGGGATGAGGAAAGAGTAAACCGGGAAATGGAACATTTAATGGTAAATGCTTACCATCACGTGATGCAACAAGCACAGACTCGCAGAGTAAATTTACGGTTAGCCGCTTATACTCTTGGTGTGGGTAGAGTGGCGCAAGCTTTGACTGATAGGGGTTTGTATCCTTAGTTACAGGGCTGTAACTCGTTAACTCGTTCCCAGTCTTAGAGGATGTTTGAAAAGTCTAACTTGGGCGATTAGAAATCACATCTACACAGACAAAACCTGCCTACGCAGGTTTCAAATCCTTAATTTTTCGTTAGTCCACGCAGGTGGACTTTGCTTGTGTAGTAGCGTTCGCCGTCAGGCGTGCCGGAGGCTCTATTATATTCGCCGAAAACTTTTAAGACAACCTCTAAGTATCTTAGTATTCCTTCATACTTGTGTTAAATAACTTAGATATAATTTTTCTGTACTTACACATTACGAATAAATATTGTAACAGCAAGTAATATCTCAATTTTACAGTATTCTTTGAAAGTTTATTTAAGTAATTTCAACTAATGCTTCACCCGAAGATAAAATTTCCAAAGCTGTCAGCAAATTGACACTCAAAATCTCTCTCAGTCTAGCATTTGAGGTATTACCACAGGTTAACCAGATGATTTGGGGTGGTGTTCCCAGACGTTCAACTAAATCAACAAAGTCACTATCCTTAGTCATAAAAATAACACCTTTATCCTTTGCTGCTGCAAAAATTTCCTCATCTTCAGCATCTCTTAATCCAACATCACGCAAGGCTAAAGCAGTTATACTAAATGTCTGACTAATCCAAGTGGCAATAGCTGGTGATAAATGTGCATCAACCCAAATTATCATGCGACTAACACCGGATGATTGAGTTTTCGTGAAGCGTATAAAAGTGCAGCTTTGAGATCGTCAGCTTCCAAATCCGGCATTTCTTCTAGAATTTCTTCTGCACTTAAACCAGAAGCAAATAAATCTAATACATCTGATACCCTAATTCTCATTCCCCGAATACAAGGACGACCACCACATTGTTTAGGATTAATCGTAATTCTTTCTAGTAAACTTGACATATAAGGTGATTTCAATACTCTTTTTTCAGTATAAATCAAGTTTGTTTGATTTGCAACTAACCTAAGCTAAAATAACAACACATAGCTAACCCACCCCTATTCTATGCAAACACCAACAAAACCCGAAACTCAAACCCTATACGATCAAGATTATTACCTGTGGATAAAAACAACCATCAACCAACTTCGCACAGGTCAATTTTCTGCTGTTGATTTAGAGAATTTATTAGAAGAATTAGAAACTATGGGTAGAAGTCAGAAGCGAGCAATTAAAAGTTTATTAATTAAGTTGCTTGAACACCTACTCAAACTCAAATGCTGGGATAATGAAAGAGAACGAAATCAAGGACATTGCAAAAGAGAAGTTAGAACATTTAGAATACAAATAAAAGATGAACTTACAGATAGTCCGAGTTTAAAGCCTTACATTTTGGAGATATTTGAAAAATGTTATCAAGAAGCAAGAAAATTAGTCAGTGATAGTGCTCAACTTCCTCTTGACACATTCCCCATTATCCCCATCGGTTCTTTATAACAAATTCTGGATGAAAACTGGTTTCCCGAATATAGCAATCCTATTTAACTGCAAATACCCTAATTTTTTCTCAAAGATTTAGTTCACACCTGAAAAAGTGAGCAAATTTTGCGCGATAATAAACAACCACTTGCCAACAACCAAGAGTTACTTGTAAATAATTTAGCCAATCTGCAAACCTGAGAAGTGAGATATCTAAATCAATGATTACAGTTAAATTTAGATATGCAAAAATAATTGAAAAATCTCAAAAAAATGTCATCATATTTTAAACGTAGAATATTTACCACCATTAACATACTCAATGAATAACCAACCCAAAATAATCGTTTTAGATGATGATCCCACCGGTTCTCAAACTGTTCACAGTTGTTTACTCCTGATGCGTTGGGATGTGGAAACCTTGCGTTTAGGTTTAAAAGATGATGCTCCCATTTTCTTTATCTTAACCAATACGCGATCGCTCACCCCAGAAGATGCAGCAAATGTCACCAGAGAAGTTTGTCATAACCTCAAAATCGCACTAGCAGCAGAAAACATCGAGGATTTTCTCGTAGTTAGTCGTTCTGACTCCACCTTACGCGGTCATTATCCCATAGAAACCGATGTCATTGCCGAAGAACTCGGACCTTTTGACGCTCATTTTCTCGTACCCGCATTTTTTGAAGGTGGGAGAATTACCTGTGACAGCATCCATTATCTCATTATTGATGGTGTACCCACCCCCGTACACGAAACAGAATTTGCTCGTGATTCCGTATTTAGTTACAATTACAGCTACTTACCCAAGTATGTAGAAGAAAAAACCAGAGGACGCATCAAAGAAGATACCGTCACCAGATTTTTACTTGATGATATCCGTAAAGGTAGCTTAGAAAGATTATTACAACTGCATGATAATCAGTGTGGGGTAGTTGATGGGGAAACCCAAGCCGATCTTAACACCTTTGCTGTAGACATATTAACAGCCGCCAGTCAAGGTAAACGCTTTTTATTCCGCTCCGCTGCTAGTATATTAACAGCTTTAGCTGCTTTACCCCCCCAACCCATAGCTGCGGAAAATATGGCAGAATATGTGCGTGGTGGTAAGCCGGGAGCAGTTATTGTTGGTTCTCATGTGAAAAAGACAACTCAACAGTTAGAATCACTGTTAACAGTTGCGGGAACGGTAGGGATAGAAGTTAATGTCGGAAGATTACTTGATGATGGAGTCAATGAATCTGCTAAACTGCTAACCGAGATTCTAGAACAAATCCGGGAAGTACATAACGCTGGAAAAACACCAGTAGTTTATACTAGCCGTCAGGAATTGACTTTTAAAGATGTCAAAACTAGATTAGACTTTGGGGCAAGAGTTTCGGCTTTACTAATGGATATTGTAAAGGGTTTACCAGCTGATATAGGATTTTTAATCAGCAAGGGGGGTATAACTTCTAATGATGTCTTGAGTACAGGTTTAAATTTAACTTCTGCTCGGTTATTAGGTCAAATTTTAGCCGGTTGTTCAATGGTAATTACACCATCTGATCATCCTCAGTTTTCTAATTTACCTGTGGTTTTATTTCCCGGTAATGTCGGTAATGCTGATGCCTTGGCTACAATTTATCAAAGATTGACTAATCAGTAAACATTTATCAGGAGTCAGGAGGCAGGAGTCAGGAGTCAGGAGTCAGGAGTCAGGAGGCAGAAGGCAGGAGGCAGGAGGCAGAAGGCAGGAGGCAGAAGGTAAATATTTCTCCCCAATCACCAATCACCAATCACCAATCACCAATTACCCATTACCCATTACCCATTACCCATTAAGAATGAATTCTGATTCTAAGAAATCACCAAAAGATTTGAAAATGGAGTCAAATTCTGCACTTAACGATGCAGAATCAATCTCTATTAATGATGATAGAGAGGAAAAAAGTGTCAACCCTGTTCATAACGAGGGAGATACTAATGTAGATGTTAAAGATAGTGATTCTATCATTCCCAATGGAGAGCTAAATTCTGTTCTTGTCTATTTACAAGCTCATGCAGATAGGAAGATAGATTCTAATTCTGAAGAGAAATCTGAAGAGAAATCTGAAGATAAGAAAACAGAAACAAGCAATTTTGAATTGATTGATCTGAACAGCGATGAGTTAGTGTCAACAGGAAAAAATAACAACAATAATATTCAAGTTCAGTTAAAAACCAAGGAGGGAAGACTATTATTAATTTTGCCAACAGAATCTCAAGTACCTGCTTCTGAGTTCAGTTGCTCCGAGATTTGGCAACAAATGAGACAGAGACTAAATGGTAGCGATCGCCTACGTATACCTAACACTATAGTACATTTGGTAGCGAAAGACCGCTTATTGGACTCAAGACAACTGCAAGAACTGGCACAAACTTTAAATGAACTGCAACTAGAGTTAAAATCAGTCGCCACAAGTCGCAGACAAACCGCGATCGCCGCTTGTACATTAGGTTATTCTGTCGAACAAATCCAACTACAACCATCCTTCACCGCTGACGCTCAACCAGGTCCTAAACCTCTAGCAGATGCGCTCTATCTAGAAATGACAGTAAGATCAGGTGGAGAAATTCGCCATCCCGGCACTGTGATTATTTTGGGAGATATCAACCCTGGTGGTATTGTGGTTGCAGATGGTGATATTCTCATTTGGGGGCGTTTGCGGGGGGTAGCTCATGCCGGCGCTGGGGGAAATCGTGATTGTCTAATTATGGCTTTGCAAATGGAACCAACCCAACTGCGAATCGCCGATGCAGTAGCTAGAGCGCCTGAAAAATCACTAACACATTTTTTCCCAGAAGTGGCACATATCACACCCGAAGGCATCCGTATTGCCAAAGCTACTGATTTTTCTCGCAGTCAGTTAAGCAAAATTAATCAGAGTCTCTATGGCAGGAGTCAGTAGTCGTAGGGGCGAAGCATTCGGAAAACAACCTTGGACAAAAATTGATAATTTATCGCCCGAATGCTGATGCTTCCAGCACGCTTCGCGAACGCCCGTACAGGAGTCAGGAGTAAAACCTGATAATGCTGGAAGTTTCATCATATATTGATGTTATCAGCGCCCCGTCTACTGCTATAACTAGTTCTAAATATTCTCTCAATATTTAGTATTATTTCCACCAACCCTAATCGAGCGCATTGCCGTTATGAGTCGTATTATTGTAATTACCTCCGGTAAAGGAGGAGTGGGTAAAACCACGGTTTCCGCAAATCTGGGTATGGCTTTAGCCAAAATCGGGCGACAAGTGGCCTTAGTTGATGCGGATTTTGGTCTGAGAAATTTAGATTTGTTGCTAGGACTAGAAAACCGCATTGTCTACACAGCGGTAGAAGTGTTAGCTAGAGAGTGTCGTTTAGATCAAGCTTTAGTCAAAGATAAACGACAACCGAATCTGGTACTACTACCAGCAGCCCAAAATCGCACCAAAGACGCGGTAACACCAGACCAAATGAAACTGCTAGTAAATGCACTAGCGCAAAAATACCAATATGTAGTCATAGATAGTCCCGCAGGGATTGAAATGGGGTTTAAAAATGCGATCGCCCCAGCTAAAGAAGCCCTCATTGTCACCACCCCGGAAATCTCCGCAGTCCGCGATGCTGACCGGGTAGTAGGATTATTAGAAGCACAAGGTGTCAAAAAGATTCATTTAATCATCAACCGGATTAGACCTGCAATGGTACGGGCAAATGATATGATGTCTGTACAGGATGTTCAGGAACTTCTCGCCATCCCCTTAATCGGGGTTGTCCCTGATGACGAGCGTGTGATCGTCTCTACTAACCGAGGCGAACCTTTAGTATTATCAGAAGCTCCTTCTTTGGCAGCCTCAGCCTTTGAAAACATTGCTCGTAGATTAGAAGGGGAAACTGTCGAATTTCTTGATCTTGACTCCCCGAACGACAACTTATTTTCCCGGTTACGCAAGTTGTTACGGACAAAGATTGTTTAATTTTTTTCAGTTACCGCCTTATAACCTAGCCAGCAATGATTCTTGAACTTTTAGAAAAACTTTTTGTTCGCACACCAAACACCAGTCGCACCGAAGTTAAACGTCGTCTGCAAGTAGTTATAGCCCACGACCGAGCAGACTTAGATGCCCAAACCTTGGAAAAAATGCGTCAGGAAATCCTAGCAATTGTCTGTCGCTATGTAGAAATTGAAACAGATGGTTTGGAGTTTTCTTTAGAAAGCAACCAACGCACAACTGCTTTGATTGCTAATTTACCCATCCGTAGGGTAAAGGAAAACACTCTTGAACCAGAGGAAACAGAGACATCTATTGAGGTTTGATCTCAATACTTTTCGGTTAAGCCCAAAACAACGAAATAACGTAGGTTGGGTTGAACGAAGTGAAACCCAACAAACCCCTGTAAATGTTGGGTTTTGTTCCTCAACCCAACCTTGTATCTTAGAGGAGGGTGGGTTAGGAGTGTATTAAATTTGCACTGCAAGCTCTTGTCAGAATCAGGATTTTTCGTTTTTTAGTTTCAAGACTTGACAAGTCGCAAAAATTGTTGTACAGTTATGTTATGAGTAGAAATCTGTGGAGCCAGATATAGTAAACTTTTAAATATTCAACATCGTTATTTCCACTCACATTCAAAAAATCCGATACAAAAAAGCTAACTAATGCTAACAAAAGTTGGCTTTTTCTTCCTGTTTCACCCTAGCAGTGTCGGCACTATCTAGTCCACAGGCTAACACGATCAATCTGACCGCTTCTTGTTTTAAATTA